>JAEWPQ010000256.1 GCA_023460575.1 Bacillota bacterium | reverse complement strand
TGAGTGCGATTATACCAAGTACATCATCGATTATGGCAGCTCCCAGTATGGCATTGCCCGAGTGGGTTTTTATTTTTCCGATTTCTTTCAAGGTTTCCGCCGTAATACTTACAGAAGTCGCGGTGAGAATAACTCCGATAAACATATTCTGAAGAAACAGAGAACAGGAAGCGTCTGATGCGATCATGCCGGGGCGGTTAAAGAAGGAAGCCACCGCAAAACCGCCGATCAGAGGTACGATGACACCGATCAGAGCGATGATAAACGCGGATTTACCGCTCTTTTTTAATTCTTTCGTATCCGTCTCCAGTCCAGCACAGAACATGAGTACAATCACACCGATTTCCGCCAGTTTATCAAGAAATTCGGTTTCATGAAGCGTGCCAAACATGGCAGGCCCCAGAATCACCCCGGCTAACAGCGCACCAACTACCTGAGGCATATGAAATTTTCTGGTGACAAGGCCTAAAACCTTAGTGCTTAAAAGAATAATTGTGAGATTCAATAAAAAACTGTAATCCATATTAACCCCTCCTTTAATTATATAAGATCAACAAAATTTATCTTACTCCTCTTTGATAATACTGTCAATTGTTACTAAGAGATTGTCTCTTCTTTACAGAAGTCCGGTTTCATGATATACTGACTGAAATAATTTTTCACTGAAACTGGAGGGCAGATTTATGCCATTATCTATTTTCTCATCATATGATCCCACGTAGAAAAAGTTGATTGAAATATCGGATTAAAAAAGCGCTGTTTTAACAGAGCTTATTTTTAGTGCCTTTTATTCTACTAATTTTAGATCATTGGAGAAAATATGAAATATAGACAAAATATATATTTACTTTATGCCATTTCCTTTTTACAGGGACTGGTATTTTACGGACCTGTGGCAACTCTTTACAGACAGGCAACAGGTGTCAGCGTATTTGAGATTACTGTAATTGAGAGCATTTCCCTGGCTCTTTGTATTGCCCTGGAGATGCCCTGGGGGATGGTTGCGGACAGGATTGGGTACAGAAAGACCATGATTATCACCTGTGCCGTTTATTTTATTTCCAAGGCGGTGTTCTGGAGAGCGGAAGGGTTCGGGGGTTTTTTGCTTGAGAGAGTGCTGCTCAGTGTGGTGATGTCCGGGATGTCAGGCTGCGATACGAGCATTCTCTATCTTTCCAGCCGGGAAGGAGAAAGCCAGCAGATATTTGGTGTTTATCAGTCTTTATGCATGGCAGGGCTTCTTGCTGCTTCCCTTTCCTACTCTATTTTCATTGGAGATAATTACAGGCTGGCAGGCTTTCTCACCATGGCTGCTTATGGTGTGGCAGCCGTTCTTGTTTTTGGATTAAAAGAAGTAAAGGAGCCGGAGAAAGAGAAAAAAAGCAGAAAGCATTTTTTTCATACCTTTCTCGACGTGGTGAAAGACCGGTATTTTCTTCTTGGTATGGTGGGGATTACACTCCTTGAGGAGACGAACCAGACCATTACTGTGTTTTTAAACCAGCTGCAGTATGTAAAAAGCGGGATGGAACCAAAGACAATGGGCTTTGTTTATATCTTGGTTACCCTGTCAGGCATGGCAGGGGGTATGTGGTCTTTTCGGCTGAACAGGAAAATGGGGATTCTTCCTTTTTCCATCGCCCTGTTTTTTTGCGGCAGTATTTCCTGCCTGATTCTTTCCAGAACAGAAAGCGGTGTCATATCCGTTCTATGCATCATTCTTCTCAGACTGGCCACCTGTCTGTTTACTCCGTTAAAGGCAGAGCTGCAAAACCGCAGGGTCACTTCTTCTGACCGGGCCACGGTTCTTAGTATCTACGCGGTAATCGGCGAGGCCTGCGGGACAGGGACAAACCTGATCTTTGGGAAGGCGGCAGCAGCGGATATTTCTTTTGCCATGCTCTGGGGCGGGATGCTGTGCGCCGTGGGAGGTGTGTTTTTTGTGATCTTCCGCTTAAGAGAGGCTGGGAAAATTTAAGGACTGGTAAAGCGGATATCTCCTGTATGAAGGGTTTCATAGCCGTTAAAATGCAGGAGACTGTCCTTAAACTCTCTGGAATTGATTGTCTCAGGGATGGAGGAGAAATATGGCTGTTCCATAGCGGACTTAAGAATAACCAGATCCATGGAGGCATCCGTTAAAGGGATGAAGTCCAGCTGGGGATATGCAGCCAGATGGGAAAAATCCCCCATGCTGACATCAGCAAGTCCGGAGGCAACCGTATTAGCAGAAGACATATGGGACAGGCTTTCATCACGGTAACCCGGGATGAAGGACCTGTCTGTTTTTTGCTCTGTCAGCAGCCGGTCTAAATAAATCCGTAAGCCGTTTCCCTTCTCCCGGTTTAAAAATCTGATATCAGAGCGGCATAAATCTTTTAAACTGTTTATTTTTTTGGGGTTTCCCTTCTGAACAAAAAAGCCTGTTTTTAACGTACAGATATGGATAACAGCAGCCTCCATTCCGGGAAGAAAATGGCTGATCTGGCTGATCCGATCCTCAAACTGCTGAAAACAAAAACAGGTGAGTGCCATATGCGTTTTTTCATAATAAAGGGAATACAGGCTGTTGTAATCGTTCATATAGGAATGAAGAAGCGGCAGGCTGTTTTCTCTCTGGCTTAACAGGCTGCGGAGCAGTTCAACAGTTCTGGATTCCTGGCTGTTTATAATAAGTCCGTTTGTGTGAAGAAGGTAATCCATCTGTCTGCTGGCCTGGTCGGCCGAAAAACGCGGAATGTCCATGACAGGAGGCAGCGCATCAGTAGGACCTGGGGGGTGTCCCGTCGGATTTGTTCTTGATAAATATTCATCCAGCTGATCCTGGCTGATCCGGATCTGCTTGCCAACTTTTGCGGATTTTAATTCTCCCCGCTTAATTAGCTCGTATACAGTTGCCTTCTTGATTTTAAGCTGATCCGCCACTTCCTGGGGTCTGTAAATTTTTTCCATGTCATATCCTCTTTTCCCCTGTTCTTATTATTACTTATGTTATAACATGGTTTATTTTTTGTCAATCAAACGTACCGGTTTGTATGTTGAAAAAATTTCTTAATTTTTGATGAAAATTAAGAAATAATCTGAAGATACAAGGATATTGACTTTTAATTATGAATCATATAAAATAAACTAATCATAACTAAACAGATCAAAACATAACAAAACAGAATAAAACAGAGCACCAAAGAATCAGGAGCAGCCTTTGTGGATTGCTCCGTCTAAAAATAGGAGGAAAAAATGAAAAAAGGAAAAAAATTACTGAAGATTATGATGGCGGTGTCATTGATTGGAGGACTGCTTTCAGGCTGCGGTCAGGCAGGCGCAAAAACTGTTCCAGCTTCCCAGTCTGCAGCGGCAGAATCACAGTCATCAAAACCGGAACAGGAATCGACGACTGCTGTTCAAACCACTAAGGCAGAGGAGGCAAAGGCTGTTGATGTGTATGTATTTATTGCAGCAAGTCTGAAAAACACTATGGAAAAGATCAAGGAAAATTATGAAAGCGCACACCCGGGAGTAACTATCATTTACAATGCAGACAGTTCGGGCACGCTTCAGAAACAGATTGAGGAAGGCGCCCAGTGCGATATTTTCTTTTCGGCAGCACCCAAGCAGATGAAAGCGTTAAAAGACGGAGGTTTCGTAGAGGAAGGGTCTGATACCAGCCTTCTTATGAATAAAGTGGTTCTCATTAAGCCTAAGGGTGAAAAGACGGCAGTTACCGGATTTGAGAATATTACGGCAGCTTCCAGTCTTGCACTTGCAGGAGAGGATGTTCCGGTTGGACAGTATGCCAGAAAGCTTTTCACCAACATGGGGATCCTGGACCAGGTTATGAAGATGGAGATCAACGAAGGTGCCAATGTCACCACAGTTTTAACAGCAGTTGCAGAAGGAAGCAATGAGGTAGGTGTGGTTTATGCCACAGATGCCGCTTCCATGCCGGACAAAGTGGAGATTATAGCAGAAGCGGATAAAGCAAAGATTGATCCGGCTGTCTATCCGGTAGGTTTAATCAAGGACAAGGAAGCCAGTGAGGACCAGAAAAAAGCAGCAGCAGAATTCAAGGATTATTTAACCAGCGATGAGAGTGTAATGAAGCTCTTTACAGATGCAGGATTTGCTAAATATACAGAATAAAATAACAGTTAGAAGGAGGTGAAGTGCATTGGGGGAATTACTGAAAATCATCGACTGGAGTCCTCTCTATCTGTCTTTGAAAACAGGAATTGTGGCTACTGTACTGACCTTCTTTTTGGGAATCGGTGCAGCGAGGCAGATTATGAAGATGAATAATACGGCAAAAGCAATTGCGGACGGGATTCTTACACTCCCCCTTGTGCTGCCTCCAACTGTGGCTGGCTTTTTTCTCCTTTTGATCTTCAGCCTGCGCAGACCATTTGGAAGATATCTTCTTGAAAACTTTGACATCAAGCTGGTACAGACATGGCCGGGATGCGTTATGGCGGCATTTGTCATAGCCTTTCCTCTAATGTACCGCAATGCCAGAGCCGCGTTTGAACAGGTAGATGTAACCATGATACAGGCAGGACGGACTCTGGGACTGTCGGAGAGCAGAATTTTCTGGAAAATCGTGGTCCCCATAGCAGCCCCGGGACTGGCATCCGGTACGGTGCTTTCCTTCGCAAGAGCCATAGGAGAATACGGAGCGACCACCATGCTGGCAGGAAATATACTGGGTAAGACGAGAACTGTGTCAGTTGCCATTGCTACGGAAGTGACTGCGGGAAACTGGGACACAGCAGGATTCTGGGTAGTGGTTATTATTTTGTTGTCTTTCTTTATCGTCGCAGCTATGAATATAATATCCGGAAAAAATATAAAAAATGGAAGCGGGTGGGCCTGACATGGCGCTGGAGGCAAGGATTATAAAAAAATTCCACGGCTTTCATCTGGACGTGGAATTTGAAACTGACGGCGGATGCATGGGAATATTAGGGGCTTCCGGCTGCGGAAAAAGCATGACTTTAAAATGTGTGGCAGGCATTGAAAAGCCGGACAGCGGCAGGATCGTTCACAATGGAAGGGTGCTTTTTGATTCGGAAAAAGGCATCAATCTGCCGGCAAGAGAACGCCATGTCGGATATCTGTTTCAGAACTATGCACTGTTTCCCACCATGACTGTGGAGGAAAATTTAAAAATTTCCCTGACAGGTAAGGAGAAGGAAAAGCGGATTCAGGTTTTAGAACAGATGGAACGTTTTCAGCTGCAGGGACTGGAAAAACGCCTTCCATCTCAGTTGTCAGGGGGCCAGCAGCAGCGTGTGGCGCTGGCGCGGATGCTTTTATGTAAACCGGAAATGATTCTGTTAGATGAACCCTTTTCCGCTCTGGATGGTTTTCTAAAAGATACCCTTCAGCTTGAAATGCTGGAACTGTTAAAAGAATTTAACGGAGATGTTCTGTTTGTTTCCCATTCCAGAGACGAGATTTACCGGTTCTGTGACCATATGATACTATTGTCAAATGGTGAAAGTGTAGTAAAAGGGTTTACAAAGGATATCTTTCGAAAACCACTAAAAGTGGAGGCGGCAAGACTGACCGGCTGCAAGAATATTTCGCCCATAGAACGAATCAGTGAATATGAACTTTATGCACGGGATTGGGATATAAAACTGAAAACAGCCGAACCGATTGGAGATTCCATTCATTCTATCGGAATCAGAGGTCATAATCTGATGCCAGCCGACAGTCCCGAGGAAGAAAACACAATGAAAATTTCTCTTGCAGGAAGTGCCCATACAACCTTTCAGCGGCAATATTTAGTTCAGAACGCTTCCGGACTGTCATCTGCCAAAATCTGGTGGATCAGGGAAAAGAAAGAATACGAAGCGGAAGAAATGGAGACAATCCCATTATATTTAAAATTCCCCAAGGAAGATCTTTTGCTTTTGTCTTAATTTTATTAGGTATTCTCGCAATAGATTGACAAATATGGGAAAAATAATTATTATGAATAAAAATACTATTGAGAAGGAGGCTGGTCATATGAAACTAAGTGCCAGAAATCAGTTAAAGGGTAAGGTTGTAGAAATTGAGGCCGGTGCAGTGAATGCAATTGTGACCATAGACATTGGAGGCGGTAATTTTATATCTGCCACTATTTCCATGGCATCAGTAAATGATTTAAAGCTGGAAGTTGGGTCAGATGCATATGCCATCATAAAGGCCACTTCTGTTATGGTAGGGGTTGACTAAATATTTAAAAGAGGCTGCTTTGAAAACGATGTTCTTGCTCTAAAACTAAAAGGAAATATAGGCCTGCCTTTCGGCGGGCTTATTTCATTACTGTTTGTATTGCCAATTTTGTAGGTGGAATGGAGATTATTATGTAAAATAAAATTATTCGGGGAATTACAGTGTGTGTAAGTAATAATCGCGATCTTCCACTTATAACTGAATATAATGGGAAGTGTGTTGTGTCATGTTCTCCAGAGGCAGAGAAGGAAAAAATCAAAAATGTATGCAATCTTATTAAAAATAGAACTATAGAAGATATTATAGAGAGCAAAATAAATATCGAGACATATGATCGTGCATGTATGTATAGGATGGTTAGCATATTAGAAAGGGGAGTTCCTTTTTGAAAGTGATGGTTACTACAAATTTGCGACAATATAAACACAATTGTGGAAAATACTGCGAATTTGAAATAATTTGAAATATATTTGTGCATTATGCTGTATTGAATTCAACAATGAAAACATATATAGTGATAGCAACCTAAGTCGTCGACAAAACTTTAAGGTTACTTTTTCATTTTCTATTCACAAAGAGGTGGAATGGCATGATCTGTGAGAGATCTGCCTTCCGCCTCTTCTTTTATGTAAGGAGGAATTGGTTATGAGACAGGTTGCGATCTATGGAAAAGGCGGTATCGGTAAATCCACAACGACACAGAATTTAACGGCAGGACTGGCAGAGATGGGAAAGCACATTATGATCGTGGGATGCGATCCCAAAGCGGATTCCACCAGACTGGTTTTAGGCGGTCTGGCGCAGAAGACGGTACTTGATACCCTTCGTGATGAAGGCGATGACATTGAGCTGGATGCGGTTTTAAAGGAAGGCTACGGCAAAATCAAAGGTGTGGAATCCGGCGGACCGGAGCCGGGTGTCGGTTGTGCAGGCCGCGGAATCATTACTTCCATTAATCTGCTGGAACAGCTGGGAGCCTATACCAGCGATCTGGATTATGTATTCTATGATGTTCTTGGCGACGTAGTGTGCGGAGGCTTTGCAATGCCGATCCGCGAGGGAAAGGCACAGGAAATTTATATTGTTTGCTCCGGCGAGATGATGGCGCTTTATGCAGCAAATAACATTTCCAAAGGAATTACCAAGTATGCAAAGACCGGCGGGGTACGGCTTGGAGGCCTCATCTGCAACTCCAGAAAAGTAGATAAGGAGCAGGATCTTGTAGAGGCTGTGGCTGCGAAAATCGGCACCCAGATGATTCATTTTGTGCCTCGTGACAATGCGGTGCAGAGAGCAGAGATCAGAAAAAGAACCGTTATCGATTTTTCCCCGGATGAACCTCAGGCAGATGAATACCGTACTCTGGCAAGAAAAGTGGATTCCAATGAAATGTTTGTCATTCCGAACCCCATGAAGATTGACGAACTGGAAGAAATTTTAATGCAGTACGGAGTTATGGACTAAGCGGTCAGGGAGAGGAGAAAATATTATGTTATTGGTGAGAGCGATTATCAGGCCGGAAAAAGCGGATTTTGTTATGAAGGAAGCCTCAGAAGCGGGATTTCAGGCAGTGACCAAGATGGATGTATATGGACGGGGCAAACAGAAAGGAATTACGGTAGGAGATGTTCACTACGATGAGATTCCTAAAGAGATGCTGTTATTTTTCTGCAGCGATGAAGATAAGGATGATCTGGTGCGGGTGATTATGAGAACTGCCAGAACTGGTGAGGGCAATTATGGAGACGGACGTATCTTTGTATCTCCGGTAGAAGATGCCTATACCATCAGTACAGGAAAGCAGGGACTTTAGGAGGAACGATTGCTATGAAAGAGGTAATGGCATTTATCCGGGTAAATAAAATAAACCCCACGAAGAAAGCTCTGGCAGAAGGCGGATTCCCTGCATTAACCTGCAGGCCGGTATTAGGAAGAGGAAAGAAACGGATTGATCCGGAGCTTTTGTCCCTGGTTCTGGAAACAGGAGAGCTTCCCATGTCTCCCAAAGGAGAATATTTAACAGAATCTTTCCGCTGGATTCCAAAACGGCTGATTACCCTGATTGTAGAAGATCAGCAGGTAAAAGATGTGGTGGATATACTGATTAAAACAAACCAGACAGGAAATCCCGGGGACGGAAAAATATTTGTGCTTCCCATTTATGAAGCTTATACCGTCAGAAGCGGAGAATGCACAAAAGAAGCATATTGACAGGAGGTGAGGGAGATGTCAAAGGAACGAGATTTATTACTGGATAAATATTCATCCAGAGTATTTAAAAATAGAAAAAGTCACATCACTCAGCTGGAATTTGGTGAAAATCCGGATGAGATTGCAGCTAATACCAGGGCGATACCGGGAATTATCACTGCAAGAGGCTGCTGCTATGCAGGATGTAAAGGCGTTGTGGTTGGACCAGTGAAGGATTCCGTCGTTATTACTCACGGCCCCATTGGCTGTGCCTTCTATTCCTGGGGAACCAGAAGGAATAAAGCAAAACCATCCTATGAAGGCGAGCAAAATTTTGTACCTTATTCTTTTTGCACGGATATGAGAGCATCGGATATTGTATTTGGAGGCGAGAAGAAGCTGGAAGCTGGAATCGATGAGATTATGCAGCTGTTCCATCCCAAGTGTATTTTCATCTGCTCTACCTGTCCCATCGGTCTGATTGGTGATGATGTGCAGGCTGTGGCAAGAAGAGTGGAAGAAAAATATGGCATTACAGCCATTGGATATTCCTGCGAGGGATATAAGGGTGTTTCCCAGTCATCCGGCCACCACATTGCCAACAACGGACTGATGCGTTATGTAATCGGAAAAGGGGAAGAGGCGCCTAAGGGAAAATACAGTGTAAATATCTTAGGTGAGTACAACATCGGAGGTGATGGCTGGGAACAGGAACGGATTCTTAAAAAGATTGGTTATGAAGTGGTCTCCGTATTTACCGGTGACGGATCTTACCAGACCCTGAAAAATTCCCATCTGGCAGATTTGAATCTTGTTATGTGCCACCGGTCTATTAATTACATAGCGGAAATGATGAAAACAAAATATGGAGTTGACTGGCTGAAGGTGAATTTTATCGGAGTAGGTGCGACTTCCAAATCTCTGCGAATGATGGCAAAATATTTTAATGATCCGGAACTTACCAGACGAACGGAAGAAGTGATTGCAGAGGAGCTGGCGGAAATCAATGAGGATATGGAGTACTACAAATCCAAATTAAAGGGAAAAACAGCCGGAATCTTTGTAGGAGGCTCCCGCTCCCATCATTATCAGATGCTTTTAAGGGATTTTGGCATGGAAACAACCATTGCAGGCTATGAATTTGCCCACCGGGATGATTATGAGGGGCGGGAAATTATTCCTCAGATCAAAGCAGATGCCGACTCTAAAAACATCGAGGAGATTACGGTGGAGAGAGCCGTAGGGTATGATGACAGATACTCTGTAGAAGAGTTGGAAGTTCTGCGGAAGGAAGGTGTGGAACTGGATACCTATAGCGGAATGATAAAAGATATGAAAGAAGGCTACATGGTGGTGGATGACTACAACATGTTTGAAACAGACCAGCTGATTGAAGAGTATAAACCAGACATTTTCTTTTCCGGAATTAAAGATAAATATGCCATACAGCATGGAGGAGTCGTGTCCCGTCAGATGCATTCCTATGATTACTCCGGACCGTATGCAGGCTTTCGGGGAGCAGTGAATTTTGGAAGAGATATAACCATGAGTCTTTATACAAACGCCTGGTCACTGGTAAAACCGCCGTGGAAAACCATGCCGATGTTAGAAGGAACGTTAGGAGGTGCCGGCTGATGCTTGAATTAACACCAAAAGAAATTATGGAAAACCGTCACATGACCATCAATCCCTGCAAAACCTGTGAGCCGGTAGGAGCAATGTTCTGCGCTCTAGGTGCCGAAAAGTGCATGCCCCATTCCCATGGATCCCAGGGTTGCTGTTCCTATCACAGAACGGTGTTAAGCCGGCATTTCAAGGAGCCTGCCATTGCTTCATCAAGCTCCTTTACAGAGGGAGCCTCTGTATTTGGAGGGCGCAGCAATATCAACACGGCAGTGAAGAACGTCTTTGATATTTATAAACCGGATATTATGGCAATCCATACCACCTGTCTTTCTGAGACCATTGGTGATGACGTTGGTTCCTATATTGTGGATATGGAAGTGCCGGAGGGAAAAACAGTCCTCTATGCCAGTACTCCGTCCTACGAAGGTTCTCATATCCAGGGCTTCTCCAACATGATGATCGGATTCATGAAGTATATGACAAAGAAAACCGGAACGCCCAATGGAAAAGTAGCCATCTTCCCCGGCTGGGTGAATCCCGGAGATGACAGGGAATTAAAGCGGATTGCAGCGCTGATGGGAGCGGAATATATCTATTTCCCAGACCATGACGGAACCTTGGATCACCCCATGGATGGGAAAAATGAATATTTCCATGACAATGCAGGAACCAAAGCCAAAGATATTGAGGCGCTGGGAGATTGTGAAAAGCTGATTTCCATGGGAATCTACTGTTCACTGGAACCATCGGAGCATTTAAAAAAGGAATACAAAGTTCCTTTTTCCAATATTCCAGTCCCTGTAGGCGTCAAGCTGACAGATCAGTACATACTGGAACTTCAGAAATTTACAAAGAAAGAGGTTCCAAAGGAGCTGGAGGATGAGAGGGGCAGGCTGGTGGATTTAATGCTGGATTCCCATCAGTATGTATATAAGAAGAAGGCCGCCATCTACGGAGATCCTGATATTGTGTATGGCTTCACCGCCTTATGTCTGGAACTGGGAATGACTCCCAAATACATCATAACCGGAACACCGAAAGCTCGTTGGGAGAAAGAGATCAAAGAGCTGATGGATCAGTATGGTGTGGACGAAAGCGAATATGTGGTGAAGGCAGATACGGATTTGTTTTATCTCCATCAGCTGATTAAAAATGAGTCCGTAGATCTTCTTTTAGGCTCCAGCTATGGAAAACAGATTGCAAAAGCAGAGGATATTCCGCTGGTGCGTATGGGATTTCCTGTACTGGACCGCTACGGAAACCCCATTCAGGCCACTGTTGGATATGCAGGTGCAATCCGTTATACGGAAAAGATCGTTGATGCCATGATGGACCGGCAGGACCGGGATGCGGCTGACGAAGATTTTGATGTAGTTATGTAAATCAGAAAGTGAATGGAACCAGGGAGGGAGCCGACCCCTCCCTATTTCTGTTTAAATTTGCGGGTCTTTGAAAGGAGTATGATCATGGAAACGGAGAACAGCAACAGGAATATATTGGACGCCAGGAGAAGTTCCATTGTTGTAAAAGACGGGTGCAGTGGCCAGGGGGGCCAAATTTCATGTGACAGCAACAGTGTATCCGGTTCCGTATCGCAGCGGGCCTGTGTATACTGCGGAGCCAGAGTTGTTTTAAATCCCATTACGGATGCCTGGCATATCATCCACGGTCCAATCGGGTGTTCCAGCTATACCTGGGATATCAGGGGATCCTTAACAAGCGGGGAGGATATTTACAGAAACAGCTTTTCTACGGATTTGCAGGAAACGGATATTATATTTGGCGGAATCAGAAAGCTTGAGGCAGCAGTCGATGAGCTGATGGAGAAAGAAGATAATGTAAAGCTGATATTTATCTATGCCACCTGTATCGTTGGTGTAATCGGAGACGATGTGGAGGCCTTATGCAAGATGAAATCAGAGCAGTATCACATTCCTGTGATTCCTGTAAAGTCTCCCGGCTTTTCCGGTAATAAATCCACCGGCTACCGGATGGCATGCGATGCCATTATGAACGTGCTTCTGCCCCATAAAAGTGAAGAGAAGAGAACTGCCATTAACATATTAGGGGATTTTAATCTGGCAGGAGAAATGTGGATTATCAAAAATTATTTCCGGGAGATAGGGATTGATGTGATCTCCGGTTTTACCGGTGACACCTGTTATGAGGATATGATTGAAGCACCGAAGGCTGCATTAAATATTGTACAGTGTGCAGGCTCAAGCACCTATCTGGCAAACCGCATGGAAGAGGAATTCGGCATTCCATTTATAAAGGTCAGTTTCTTCGGAATCGAGGACACCACTACTTCCCTAATCAGGACGGCTGAGGCACTTGGAAATGAACTGGCAAGAAAAAAGGCAGTGGAATTTTGCAGAAAGAAAGGGAAGGAGCTGGAAAACTTCTTAAGCCGGTACCGGAAAAATCTGGAGGGAAAAAAAGCTGCCATCTACGTAGGAGGGGGATTTAAGGCGATCTCTCTCATCCGCCAGTTTCAGGCTATGGGAATGGAAACTGTGGTGGTTGGAACCCAGACAGGGAAAAAGGAAGATTATGAAGTGATTGATAGTCTGGTGAAATCCGATACCATTATTCTTGATGATGCCAATCCGGCAGAGTTAGAAACCTTTATGAAAGAAAAGGGAGCGGATATTCTGGTGGGAGGTGTAAAAGAAAGACCTCTTGCCTATAAGCTGGGAATCGCATTTTGCGATCATAACCATGAAAGAAAATTCCCGTTAGCCGGTTTTGAAGGGGTGGTCAATTTCACCATGGAAATCAATAAAAGCATAAACAGTCCGGTATGGGGCTATATCAGTTGACAGAAAGGCGGAATGACCATGAAAAGTGAAGTAAAACCTCTGGTGAATCTAAATATCAATCCCTGCAAAATGTGTATGCCAATGGGCAGTGCAACTGCTTTTTACGGTCTGAAGAACTGTATGACCATCCTTCACGGTTCTCAGGGGTGTGCAACCTATATCCGCCGTCATATGGCGACACACTACAATGAACCGGTGGATATCGCTTCTTCCTCCCTGACAGAGCAGGGAACGGTTTACGGCGGCAGTGAGAATCTGAAAAAGGGATTAAAGAATTTAATTGAGCTTTACCATCCGGATATTATCGGTGTCATGACTACCTGTCTGGCTGAGACCATCGGAGAGGATGTTCCGGGAATACTTCAGTCCTTTCTGGAAGAAAATCCGGGGTACGGGGACATTACGCTTATTCCCTGCCATTCTCCCGGATACGGCGGAAGCCAGTATGAGGGATATTTCGCAGCCCTTTATGCCATAGTTTCTTCTATTAAAATGGACGCCAAAAAGAATAATCTGGTAAATGTAATCACAGCGCCCTTAAGCCCGGCAGATACCAGATATCTAAAGAGGATGCTTTCTCTCTTTGGGATTGACGCCATTCTTCTGCCTGATTTATCCGATAATTTAGACGGTGCCCACGATCCCCGTTACAACCGTCTTCCTCATGAGGGAACGGACCTGGCCCGGCTAAAACAGATGGGGGGAGCTAGATTTACTCTGGAACTAACCGCATTTCACCATAAGAATTCGGTGGGAGAATATCTGTCTGAAACATATGGAGTTCCTTATGAGCGGCTGTCCCTGCCAGCGGGGTTAAGAGATACGGATGCATTTTTAAATGCACTGTCCCGTATTTCCGGTAATGATATTCCCGAAGAGCTGAGAAAAGAGAGAGGGCGTTATTTAGATGCCATGATTGATTCCCACAAATACCATTCTTCCGGGAGAGCCGCTGTATTTGGGGAACCGGATCTGGTATATTCCACAGTGCGCATGATGTGTGAATGCGGAATCATGCCGGTCGTCTGTGCGGCAGGATCCGCAAGTCCGGAGCTAGACGGACTGATCAGACCGGAGATTGAAAAACTTGCGGGTATGTATCTGGTGGATGAATATAAAATAGCAGATAAAGCAGATTTTAAGGATATTGAGGATATGATTCTTACCTATAAGGCCAATATCCTTGCAGGCAGTTCTGATGGAAGGCGCATAGCAGAAGATTTACATCTTCCACTGGTTCGCAGAGGGTTTCCCATTCATGACCACGTGGGGGGCCAGAGGTTAAAAATGCTGGGCTATGAGGGTTCCGTGGAATATATGGATGAGATGGCAAATCAGCTCATTGATACAGTTGAAACCACATTCCGCGAAACCTTATATGATACATACTACAAAGGCACAGCCATTGATCATAAAAAGGAGCCGGAATCTGCAGAAGAGATCATGAAGCGCAAGACAAAGGAGCACCCCTGCTATAATTGCCAGGCCCATCAGTTTGCCAGAATCCATCTTCCCATAGCCCCTGCCTGCAACGTTCAGTGCGGCTACTGTGTAAGAAAATTTGACTGTCCCAATGAAAGCCGGCCCGGAGTCACTTCTTCTATTTTATCGCCTGAGGAAGCGCTGGAGAGGTATCTGTCAGTAAAGGAAAAAATGCCAAACTTAACAGTAGTGGGCATAGCCGGACCAGGAGAAGCCCTGGAAAACTGGGAAAATGTGAGAAAAGTTTTCGAGCTGATAAGGAAGCAGGATCCGGAAGTGACCTTCTGCCTTTCCACCAATGGGCTGAAGCTTCCCCAGTACGCCGGGGAACTAAAGGAACTGGGAGTTTCCCATGTAACAGTAACCATGAACGCGGTGGATCCCCATATCAGCGGACAGATGTATCAGTATATCCGGTTTATGGGCAGGGAATACACCGGCGATGCGGCAGGAGCTCTCATGGTGGCAAACCAGCTTGCAGGAATCAGGCTTTTAATTGCCAATGATATATTGGTAAAAGTCAATATCGTAACAGTGAAGGGAATCAATGACAGCCACGTACCGGAGGTGGTAAAGACTGTGAAATCACTGGGCTGCTTTATCACCAATATTATGCAGATGATTCCGGTAAAAGGAAGCGCGCTTGAGCATGTGGAGCCTGTTTCAAACAAGCAGCTAAATGAGATCAGAAAGCAGTGTGAAGAAATCATGCCCCAGATGTATCACTGCCAGCACTGCCGGGCAGATGCGGTTGGAACGTTAACGGATGACAAATCCATACAGTTAAAAGGATTCCTGGCGGAGGAAAAGCAGGTTTTCGTCCCTGTTCCAAAAAGCTACCGGTTTGCAGTCGCTTCCAAAAGCGGAGTGGTAGTCGATACTCACTTCGGTCATGCAAAGGAATTCTATTTATATGATTACCGGAATGGGGAAGTACGTTTTGCAG
>JAEWPQ010000255.1 GCA_023460575.1 Bacillota bacterium | reverse complement strand
GCGCCTTTAGCTCAGTTGGTAGAGCAGTAGACTCTTAATCTATTTGTCCAGGGTTCGAGTCCCTGAAGGCGCACTAAAAAAGTACTGGTTTTGCAGACGGAGAGCTGCGGGGTCGGTGCTTTTCCTTTGTGTAAAAATGACAGCAGAGGATGTGTTTTCGTAGCAAATTTCTTGTTTATATTCATATAATTAATAATCTACATGTATAAAGCAGGAATCCATGATAGTAATTCACGGATTCCTGCTCGCATTTTACAGCCAAAATAAAATAATATCTACAGCAAAAAATGCCAAAATTATTGCTATTTTCTTTGGAGTTGAATATTTGGCCTGTTCTCGAAATATATCCTGAGCTATAATAACTAATAATAAAATATTATATGCCAACATAGAAATACGTTCGCTCCAAATATACTTTAAATATATATCTGTAGGTAAAAGAGATTTCAAATCAGCAATTGGCAGGATCTGGCAACTTAATATAATACTTATAATAATTAAAACTATAAAAATATATTTTTTAATTATCACCTAAAGTCCCTCCTGCTTTTAATGGAAACATCAGCCACCAACCGCCTGATGCCTTTTAGTGTAAGAACTCACATAATGTCCAAAAGCATCATAGCATTTAATAGTATCGTGATAGCAATGGGTATAATATGTATTATCAGCCTTAAAGTAAACTTCGTTTACCTGTTCCGTAACTTCTTCATAGCCAATATCGCTTTTTCTTATCTTATCATAAGCTGCTTTTGCAACTTTTGCAATGATTACTGGATTTGCAGTAAATGCAGACGCAAGTATTCCTGCTATTGCAGCAGCTGATGTTGCCCCCTCTGCTCTTGTCACTGTCACAGAATTTTCGGCTATCACAGTATGGTAACAATTCGAACTATGTGCAGTATCTGCACGCATCAGCATATTTGGAGAACTCGAAGCATTCTTTTCGCTTTCAATCCTTTTTAACAATTCCTGATAATTAATAGTACCATAATTTGTATAGCTATCACTTCCCGAAGTCGTTGTAACTAAAGTTTTACCGCCGGGTTGGGTTACTCTGGTTAACTGAACTGTCTGCCCATCAATATAAATTACTGCGTTCTCTGTGACGATATTGTCATTAATAGAAATATTATATTCACCACTTGGAGCTGCAATTACGTTTATTACTGAACAGCTCAAAATCATTATTAAAGATAAAATTAGTGCGATACCTCTTTGAAATTTGTTCTTTAATTTCATACCGCCCTTTATTATATAAACGTTTAGACTTATAATTGGTAACACTATTTTTGATTTTTTAAACATTAGTTCCCACCTAATTTGTATCTCAACCAAGTTCCCGGCCAGAGAAGCTCCGGCCGATTGGGAAGGTTGATTGAGATACTTTTATTTTATCTGACAGAAGAAAATATCATCCAGTTTATATACATCTGCATCCATCATGCGGTACTGGTTCGCCATTTTTACTTATCTCTGGTAGTAGTGTAATCACTATGGCCAAGCATATCACGAAGAAATTCCAAGTTTCCGCCGCCGACCAGATAGGATACAGCAAACGTATGTCTTAATAAATGCGGATGCAGTCTTTCAACACCTGTCCATTTCCTTATTCTGAAAAAGAGCTGCTTCAATACATTATAGTTGATGCCTTCCGAGCCTTTTGTTTCAAGAATCAATGCCTCCATCGGTTTAACCTCTCGATAATCCAAATAACTGCGTAAGTATATTCGCAAGTTCCAGGCAAGGGGAACAATACGGGACTTGTGATATCTTTAGAATATCTGATTACATGCTAAGAGAAGCAAGAAGGACTAACAGAAAATGAAATGGAAATGCTAAAGTATTTTCGGCAGCTACCAGAGCAATTACAGCTTCGTGAGCTTGGCCGCTTAGAATCTAAAGCGGAACAATACTCTTCGGGGAAATCATCAGACTCAATGATAGGATAAAACATAAATGATTAATTTGTATCTCAACTCAATTCCTGATCGGAGCTGCTCCGGGCAACCAGGTAGGAAAATTGAGATACAGAAGAAGGGGAGTTCCTAAAAAACAGAGCCCCCCTCTCTTTTAATAAATTGTCAATAGCCATAAATATCACCAGCTAATATAAAACCAGCACGAAAACCCATTTCATAGCTTAATTCTTGGCTTTCTTCGCTATTCATAATAACATCTACAAATATTTCTTCCGTTTTAATTTTACTTTCTTTTTTATCTTCTAAAACGCCTTCATTAGCATACAATATTTTTTTTCTAATAGTTTCTAAACATTGATAGAGATTTTCTGAATTTTTTTACTTCGTTCTTCTGGCGTTCCTTCTTCAAAATCTTTATTAGACATACCATTCAAAAAAAAGCTACAAACCTGTTGAAGATTAAGTCGGCTTTGATAATTTTCATCATACATTTAATTACCTCCTATAAATCAAAATGTGTTTTTAAAATAAACTTAAATATTGAAAAAATAAACATATATATATTTAAATATTATACATCAAAGGAAAAAGTCAATACATAATGTTAAAATTAATGTTTAAATTTGCAATCATTTTGTTGTATTTATAAAAATTTGTATTTATAATTGTGATGGAGGTGATGAAAATGAGAATGGCAACAAAAATAAAAATGATTCTTGCAGCAAGAGATATGACGATCGGCGATCTGGCCGAAAAATTAGAAACAACACCACAAAATATAACAGCCAAAATAAATAGAGATAATTTATCAGAAAATGACTTACATCAAATTGCAGAAGCTTGTAATGCAACTTATGAGGGATTTTTTACTTTGAATGATAGTAATAAACAGATTTGATCGTATAATAAATGGTATTCTTATAGCTATATTTTATCCATAATACCGTAAAGCAGA
>JAEWPQ010000254.1 GCA_023460575.1 Bacillota bacterium | reverse complement strand
GCATTGTCCGGAAGCTTGGGCTGATGAACAAAAAGCATACATGCTAAATTCATATTTAATGATGTAAAGCCCAGCGCAAGACTCGCCAATATTTTCACTAGTTTAAAAAATAAAAGTTCTATGATTTTCTCCTCCTCTCTATTGTTTAGTCTACTTTCAGTCTATATTTTATCAAAAAAAGATCTATATAATAACTTAATGTAGTGAATGGTAGGTTCGGCTGATGTGAAATGTAACTTAAATTTTTATGTAGCAAAAATGACACAATTTGCTATAATAAGAGTGTAATTGACAATTATTTACATATTTATTAATTTTTTACAGAAAGGAGTATCTATGATTTATATTGCTATATGTGATGATGACAATGCTATATGCTCTCAGATGGAAAGTATCATATTGGATTATGCGTCCAGAAACTTTCTAAAAATTGATTTAAGCATATTTAACAGCGGCGAAAGTCTGATGAAATCGTTCAACCAGGAAAAAACCTTCGACTTAATTTTTTTGGATATTGAACTTGGAAGCATGAATGGTGTGGAAGCAGGCAGGCAGATTAGAAAAGTTCTGAAAAATTATAACACGGAGATTGTTTATATTTCAGGAAAAGACGCCTATGACAGACAGCTGTTTGATATTCAGCCTCTGCACTTCATTCCCAAACCCATCAATCCCCTGATTGTCATCGAAGATTTAAAACTGGCTTTGGAACGGACACAGAGGCTGGGAGGATATTTCAGCTATCAAAAGGGTTATGATACTCACAAAATACCGATAAGTGAGATTATCTATTTTGAAAGCTTAAATCGTGAAAACAGAATTGTGTTTACAACAGGAGAGGACTTTTTTTACGGTAAACTGGAGGATACCGCGTTAAGTGTTACAAAATATCAGTTTATACAAATACACAGGTCGTATTTAATTAATTACAACCATATTGCAATTTTACGTTATACCGAAGTAGTGATGTCAAATGGTACAATACTTCCGATCAGCAGGTCAAAGCGTCATGAATTCCGGAAACTGCAGATCAGTGAAGAATAAGGGGGATTTCTTTATGAATATGGAAAGCTACAATGCGATCTATTGTCTGGGCAATTTGTTTATGGCTTTTGTCATTTATAAATATATGCATATTTTTTACTCAGACTGCAGGGTGAATTTCAGGCTGGAACGTTTGGCTTATCTCGGCTATTTTGTGTTGATCACATTAACATATATCTTTTTGAAAATTCCTCTGACTAATATGGCAGTCAATCTTATAACGCTTTTTTTCATTGCACTTTTATATGAAGGTAAAATCAGCAAAGCGCTTCTTTCCATTACCATCATGTATTTTTCATTGATGATCATTGAAACACTAGTGGCATTTTTAACCAGTATTCTGGAGCTGAATCTTCTGACTCCCTTTAAATATAAATCGGGATTCGGAATTGTGACAATTAACATATTGTCATTTTCTTACGTGCTGTTTGTACAGGGCTTTAAGAATGTGAAAACGAAATATCCACTCCCAAATGTATACTGGTTAAGCTTAATAACGGTTCCCTTGGGCACGATTATCATGCTTCTTACGATTTTTACAAACAATTCCGTTTCCCGCACTATTATTTTTATTTGTATGGCAAGTGCATTTGCCATAAATATCGTAACATTCTATCTTTACGATAAAATTTCCGACTTATTGGTTGCACAGATGAACAGAAGAATTATAGAAGAGCAGAATCGCTATTACGAAAATCAGGTGGAAATGATGGAATCGGCCTTAAAAAACATGAGAATGCTTCGCCATGATTTTAAGAACAAACTCTCTCCCCTGTGTGAACTGGCAAAATCCGGTAAAATAAGTGAATTAACCGAACGGCTTTCTGAACTGACCGATATATGCCGGATTACAAAAGAATACGCCGTTTCAGGAAACAGCACAATTGACAGTATCATTAATTTCAAATTACAGCAGGCTGAAAAAGAGAATATCAGAATCAAGACTGATATTCTTATTCCCGCTGACTTATCTGTGGAAACCTTCGACATGGCAGTAATTGTTGGAAACCTTCTGGATAACGCTTTAGAAGCAGTCGTTCAAACGGAGGACCGCTGGATTGAGATCAAGATAAAATATACAAAGGGCCGCTTGATTATTGTAATAAGCAACTCCTTTGATGGACTGGTTAAGAGAATGCAGGACTCCTATATTACCCGCAAAACAGATGAGAAAAACCATGGATTAGGACTTAAAAGTGTTCAGAAGGCCATACAAAAATATGATGGTGCCATGCAGGTATTCCATGATGATAAAAGCTTTCAGGTAAAGGTTTTAATGTACATGAAAATATATAACTGGGGAGGATGCCATGGAACACTTAGCAAATGCACTAACGGATAAATTAGTAGATTGGGATATTATAAACAGCGAGGACCGGGAATTATATGCTTATGGTTTCTGGCAGGGAGGTATCTATATTTTCAATTATGCCAGCGTATTTTTAATCGGTCTGCTGTTTGGCATGGTGTGGCAGAGTCTTATATTCATAATCTCCTACGGCCTGATCCGCCCGGTGGCAGGCGGCTATCACGCCCGCAGCCAAAGAAACTGCTATATAGTTTCAATGCTGCTTATTGTAATCGTTCTGAGTATACTAAAGTGGTTTCAATGGAACAGCATTGTCTGCATTCTCATACTCCTGCTGTCAGGTATGGTCATCTTTTTTCTTGCGCCTGTGGAGGATGAAAATAAGCCACTGGATGAAACGGAACAGATGGTTTACAGACACAGATCCCGTATTGTTTTGTCTGTTCTTTCTGTATTGACATTATGTTTCCTGGTAACCGGTCTGGCTCAGATTGCAAACAATATTACGCTCTCTCTTTTATCCGCTGCGGTTATGCTGATTCTTGGTGTAATAAAAAACAGAACAGCCGGCAAAACAAACGAATCATGATAACTCATGAGGGGAATGGTTTTTATTCCATTCCCCTCATAATCTATCGAATATCTTTACGGTTGGGCACATAATCTCCTGTTTCGAGAAAGAAGGTAAGCATACGCTCTTTCAGTTTTAAGATTTCTTCTTTATAATCCCAATCATTGATTACATTATTTAGCTCCATTGGATCTTTTTCAAGATTATAAAGTTCATCTGTCTCATACAAACGCCTGACGTATTTCAAATTCCCCATCCTTATCATAACTGCCTTCGTATGCTCGGCTCCCTCACTGCACTGCGTATCAAGTCTGGGCCAGTAAGGTGATAAAGGACCGTGTCCCTTTTCCATGCAGTGCTCCTCCCCATGAAGCCTGCCACCTTCGCAGAATACCGCATCCTTATGAAACCCAATGCCGCTCACCGCAGCCAGAAGTGATTTTCCAAACTGCTTATACGGCAGCCTGACTCCAGCCATATCTGCCACTGTTTCCGGAATATCCACCAGCTCTGCAAGAGCTTCCGTTATCCGGGGGCTGCATTCATGCTCTTTTGAGGGCTTTATTAAAAGCGGAACATTGCTGATGGGATTCTCAAAACAATTCTGTACTTTTTCCGTTATGGTGTAATCCCCTGTGTAATCGCCGTGATCGCTGAATACAATGATATTGGTATCATCGTAAACCCCTGTTTCCTTCAGCTTATCTGAGATTAAACCGTATTGGAAATCAAATCGTGAAACCATGGCCAGATAGGTAGCTCTTAGTTCATCAAAACGCTCTTCTGACCAGCCGTTTAAGTTCTGTTTGGAATTAATCCCATATAGCATAGCTGGCTTATCTCTTAAATTTCCCACACAAGGTCTTCTTGGCGGAAGCTTTTTCCTGTCTATGCTGGAATACCATGGGTCCTCACACCCGTAAGGCGGATGGAGGAAGGTCAGCGTCACATACAGAAAGAATGGCGGGGAATCTGCTTCTTTGCTTCTTCTCTCCAGATAATCCAGTGCACTTTTCATACAGTTCCAGTCAAAACTCTCCTTCGCTACTGCCTGATCAAGCTTTCCGATATAGAAAGAATAATAATTATCATCCTCTTCCGGCCTGGCTTTGGGAATTTCACCCTTTCCTTTGAAACCAAAGGCATTGTTACTCTCCCCTTTTGTGTCCTCCATCACCACACCATTATAATATTCACTGCAATACTCTTCCTTGGTACGGTTTCCTGGTATTACATCGTTTCTGCCCACCCAGATCACTTCATAGCCCGCCTGCTTCATAACCTTTAAAATATTAGGTTCATCTGGATTCTGAAGAAAATGCATGGTACGGTGTCCCGTTGTATGCGGATATAATCCCGTAAGGAAACTGCATCTGGAAGGAACACATACCGGATTCTGACAGTAGGCATTCCGAAATGAAACTCCCTCCTTTGTAAGCTTGTCAAGATTAGGAGTAATTGATGCCGGATTTCCTAAGTGACCTAATGAATCACTGCGCATCTGATCTGCTACAAACAGCAGTATATTGGATTTCTTTTCCACCGTGCCCCTCCTTTTCTATTTGTTTTAAGGTCAGGCTGTACCATTTTCTTCCAGGACTGCCTGTTTATCAAGAACTTTAAAAAACGGAAGATAGATTATCATCTGAACTGCAATTAATACAATCTGCAAAACTGCTGTTTTCCATCCTCCTGCAATAAGACCGGCAAACACCACCGGAGTGCCCAGAGGAATGGTTGTACCATTAAGGGGAGGAATGATTCCAATCCTCATCATAAAATACGAAATAAGAAACGTGGTAATGGGTGTAATTATCAGTGGGATTACCATGATGGTATTTAATACCATTGGAAGGCCAAATGTAATGGGCTCGTTAATGCCACAGGCTCCTGCCGGGAGAGCAAGTTTCCCTAGCGTTTTATACCGGGAGCTTTTTGCCATGAAAGCCATAATAATGCATAGTCCAAGAGTTCCGCCCGCTCCTCCCACAGAGGCGAAAATCAACCATGATGCATTGGTGATCAGATTGGGACCTGCCACGCCGTTTGCATATGCTTCCAGGTTTTCAAGCCCTGCTGCCGTATATAGAACATTGATAAAAGGCATAACAATCATACCGCCGTGAAGACCGAAAAACCACATGAGGGAGCCGACCAGAATAAACAGGATAAAAGTTGCAGGGCTGGCTCCAAGATTGGCCAGAGGCGCCTTCATCATTGTGTATACAAAACTATTCGCATCCCTGAAAGGTGTTAAGGAAAATAAAAACCGGATCAGACCGAAAATAAATGCGATACTAAAGGCCGGAATCAAAGCGCTGAAGGATTTTGCGATTGTGGGCGGAACCTGCTCCGGCATCTTTAAAACAATATTGTACTTAATAAATATCTGATAGATAAACGGCACTAACAATCCGACAATCATGGCTGTAAATAAACCGGCTGCTCCCAGATACGTGGTTGGCATTGCCCCGGCGATCGATACAATTTCCTGACTTTTCTCCGCTTTTCCTGAAACGCCAAGAGGAATTAAAACCAGGAATGAAAACAGACTCAGCGCCCCGACTATAGTGGAAACATTGTCATCAAAATCAAATTGCTCCGCCAACGCTTTTCCAATGAGAAAAACCGCGTATACTGCAAGCATATCCGTCGTCACCTTAGGCGCAAAACCAAATATTTCTTTTAAGTGAACAGCTTTAACAAAGCTCTGATAGGGCGCGATCTGCAGGTTGGCAAGAAGTGTAAAGATTGCACCTATCATTGTAATTGGCAAAAGTACAGAAAATCCATTGGAAATTGCTTTTAAAAATTTGTTTTTTGAAAGCTTTCCAGCCATCGGAACGAAATATTTCTCAATTAATCCAGTTAAATTATTCATATATCCCTCTCCTTTTAACATACATACCTTTTATCTGCTGCGCCCTGTTTTACCCCAAAAGTTTTAATGCATCCTCCAATACTTTTTCCCCATTCATCATTCCATAATCTTTCATATCAATAACTGACACTTTCATTCCCTTTGGCTGGAATTCTGCCTTGATTTCTTCGAAAAGATACCGCACCTGAGGCCCCAGAAGAAGAACCTGTGTCTCTCCCTTGTATTTCCGGAACTTTGATTCAGGCATCGCAATGATCTCAACCTCCAGATTCTTACTTTCAGCCGCTTTTTCCATTTTCTGAGTCAGCATGGATGTGGACATTCCAGCCGCACAAATCAACGTAATGTGTATCATATTACCTCTCCTTCCTTTCCTGCCGCAGATATCTGATTTTTATATAGCTTTACAAACTCCTTTGCAAGATCTCTTACGGTCATGGCATTCATTAAATGATCCTGAGCATGAACCATAATCAGGCTCATATCAAGATGTTCCCCTGAGGCCTCTGCCTGTAAAATCCCGGTTTGAAACTCGTGGGCTTTCTCAATTGCTTCATCTGCCTCTTTCATTAACTGTTCAGCCAGATCAAGCTTTCCCTCTCTTGCCGCAGCAATTGCCTGCATTGCGCAGCTCCTGGCATTCCCGCCGTTTACAACCAGCTCCATCATGATTGTTTCAATAGTTATGTCCATTAGTTATTCTCCCCCATTTTCACTGTCTGATATTTTTGTCATCCATTAAAAGCTCGATCAGCGTATCAAAAGATGCTTCCTTAATAAGCCTTAACACCCCCCTCTGATTCAGCAGAAGATTCATCGTAAGCTGGTAAAAAGCCTGAAGCTGTTCCTGCTCCTCTTCACCAATGGAGACAAGAAAAACTGCCTGCACCTGGTTTGTGTTCCAAAGAATCGGTTTTCGTAAAATCCCCACGCAAACAAAGCTTTCCTCAGTCAGTGTTTTATATGGGTGCGGGAACGCCGTAAGATTTCCAAAGTCTGTCTGGGCAAGTTTTTCCCGCTTTAAAACTGCTTCATAAAATCCTTTGGGTAATTCTCTTACAGCACTGATACGTCTGCATAACTCTCTAATTATCTCTTCTTTGGTTTCCCCCCGGATATCCGTAAAAAACAGACGCCTGTCGTAGAATTCATACAGAAAACTTTTATTCCCCATAAACAGAATTTTTTTGACTGCCAGAATTTCTCTGTCCCCAAGGAAATCTTTTACGGAAATAACTGGTACCGGAACAGAAATATCCAGAGGAACCGTGGTGAAGATGTAATCCACTTTGCTTAAATCAAAATGATCCAGTTCATGTGTATTACAGGTAAAAACCTGATTTAAATAATTGCCGAACTCCTCTTTGTAGCGATAGGTTAACAGCTGGGCACTTCCCTTTCCTGATGCACATACAATCAGAATATTTTTCTTGCCGTTATTTCCCTTCTCCTGCTCAAGGGCAAGTGCAAAAAGAAGGGCAATAAACCCCACCTCATCCTCTGACAGGCTCTTGTGATAATGTTGGTTAAGAACAATACATGCCTGTCTGGCAATGGCATAGGCCAGAAAATAATTCTTTTTTGTTTCCTCCAGCAAAGGATTATCTATTCCCATATCGTAACGGATTCTGATGTCCAATGGGATCATATGCTGAGAAAGCGACAGAATTAGCTCCTGGTTTTGTCTGAAGTCTATTTTAAAACTGTCATACACCGACTGAAGCATTTCCGTAATCAGATCCATAAGCCGCCTGGGAATTTCCGGTTTAAGACTTTCACCGTCTTCTTGCCCAATGCTTCTTTTTCCAGCCAGATGAATTGCCAGATATTTTATCTCAGGCTCTGAAAAAACGATCCCCAGACTGGCCTCCAGCCCTTTCGCCAGATCTTGTGATATGACCATTTCTTTCTCGCCAAGGCTTATCTGAAAAAAATCGGTCTCCTTTGCAGTCATATAAAGCCCCGCCTTCATCCGCTTTGCTGCGATGTATATATGAATGATCAGATTTTGAAACAAAACCTCAGACAATTTGATGTTATGCTTTCTGATGCAGGTAAGAAGCGTGTCTCCGATGGACCTCATCTCATCTGTACTTCTGCGGCGGTGCCCCTGCAAAATAAAATCCGGCTTCATCAGATAATTGGAAATACAAAGCCTCTTGTCAAATTCAGTTCCTTCTGCTCTGATGCCATAATGAGGTTTGCGTACCAGTCTGACACCGTATTTCAAAAGCATGTCCTCTGCCTTTTTCAAATCCCCTGTCAGCACATTCCTTGATACAAATAAAAAGGAACTTAAATCATCCAGTTTTACATAGTCCCCGCTTTTAAGCAGACACGAAAGTAGATATAAAATCCGTTCCTGTGAAGATGTGGGCAATGCACTCCCGTCTGCTGACAGGGATTTTATAAGCTCCTGATACAGCAATGGATCGGTTATGGAAATGCGGTATCCATGCCCCTGTTTCGATATGATACGGGCACCGCAGGGTAAAAGATCTTTCTCTAGTTCCTTTACTCTGGTCCTGACCGTTTTTTCACTGAGCCCCATCTGTTTCGCCAGTTCAGCTGCCGTGATGTACTCATTGCCGGTAAATTTTGAGAACAAAAGCTGCTGCCTTCTGTCAATCAAGCTGCCACCTCCTTTCGGTAATTTTATTATAACATTGGAATAATGAAACTCAACCCGGTTATTTTCCGTATCCGTTACGGTAATTGGACATTATAAATAGCCCGGCTACAAATCAATGGGGCCGGGCTTTAGGAAGACATTATTCTGAATTTAGTGCAGCTGATAATGAAATAAATGGAACTATATCTTATGAATTATTTCTTTGCTGTTGTTGCTGCTTTTGTTGCTGCTGCTTTATTTGCTGCTGTTTTGGCTGTAGACTTTTTTACCTTTGCTGCTGATTTAGCGGTCTTTTTTACTTTTGCTGCTGATTTGGCTGCAGTCTTTTTTACCTTTGTTGCTTTTTTATGTGTCTTAGCCTTGCTGGTCTTTTTTACTGCTTTTTTATGTTTTTTAACTGCAGTTGCCTTTTTAGCCTTTTTTGTTGCCGCTTTTTTATCTGTTTTAGCAGCTGCTGCTTTTGCTGAGTCAGCTTTTGCTGCTTCTGTTGTTTTTGCTGCTTCTGTTGCTTTCGCTGCTTCTGTTGCTTTCGCTGCTTCTGTTGTTTTTGCTGCTGGTTTTGCTGCCGCTGCCTTAGCTGCCTCTGTTGCTTTTGCTGCCGTGCCGGACTTACTCTTCTGTGTTGTAGCTGCCTGGGTACCTGCTGCTTTTGTTGGGTTTGCTGCCGTTGTCTGGGCTGCCTGCGCCGGAACGGTTAATGTACCTGTAATAAGCATTGCTGTTGTCAAAAGAGATGTAATTGATTTCATGGATTTTCTCATAATTGTTTCTCCTTTCATTTAGGGGGATTTTCTTATCTGTGTGAAATCATACTACCTTTCCCTGACGCATTTCAAAGGTGAAACTGTGGCAAAATTGTGGCAGCTCTATGAATTAGAAAAATAAAATGATAAAATGAATGAAACAGCCGAATGGAGAGGTTACAGATCAATGGAAAAGAAACGAATTTACCTTGCAGATGATGAGAAGCCCATCAGAGATTTAATACAGCTTTTTCTGGCTGCTGAGGGGTTTGAGGTTCAGACATTTCCGGATGGCGATCAATTGTATGCCGCATTTGATAAAAATCCTTCCGATATGGTAATTCTTGATATCATGATGCCCGGCACGGACGGTCTGGTGCTTTGCCGGGAGATCAGAAAGAGAAGCAATGCACTGATTGTAATTGTTTCTGCCAGAGACAGTGAAACCGACCGCATAGCCGGAATTACCCTGGGCTCTGATGACTACTTAACAAAACCATTTTCCCCAATAGAGCTTGTAACCAGAGTAAACGCATTATTTCGAAGAATGGAATTAGACTTAGGCAGCTACAAAGGTGATATCTATCTCTTTGGTAATATAAAGATAGATGTGAATAAAAGAGATTTCTCCGTTAACGGAAAGACACTTGATATTACCCCAACGGAATTTGCACTTATGGTTTATCTGCTGGAAAAAAAGGAGCAGGCCGTGTCCAGGGAAGAGCTGTTAAAGCATGTATGGAAATTTGATTTCGATGCGGATACCAGAGCAACCGATGATGTAATTAAACGGCTTCGGAAAAAGCTGGCGGCAGCCGAAGTAACTGTAAAAATCCAGTCAGTCTGGGGTTATGGTTTCCGCCTGGAATTAGGAGATACCCATGAAGAGTATAAAAAATAAGATCCAAAAGCCATTTCTGACTCTGCTCATCCTGATTCCGCTTGCAACACTTATATTATTCAATCTCTCTTTTCGAATCTACATCAATGCTACTGCAAAGAATGAATTAAAAGCCACAATCCGGGCGGTCGAAAAGGAAATTAAAAGCGAGTTAGAAATAGATGGCGGACAGCCATCAGAAAAGAAAGCCTTAAATATGGCAAGAAACATCCTGATGGCCCTTAAATCCTCTCATTTCTCACAGGGAATGGATTTCTACCTTCTTAACCAGGATGCCACACCTGTATTCCCATCACAGATAAAGCTTGCTCCTTCACAGATTGCATATTTGAATGTTATAAAAGTTAAATTTGATCAAATGGACCAGGGAACCGTCTACACCATTCCTGTGAACGGCAAAAAGTATTTTACCATAGCCTATTCCATGAACAATGATGATTTGAGCAATTTAACTGCTGTGTTTGCTCTTCCAACAGACCACATGAATAAATATCTGGGCGCGGTCAATTTCATCCTTTTTGCCATCATGCTGCTGGGTATCCTTATTGCAATCTACTTCTCGGAGAAAATAGCGGCTCATATAACTGTCCCTATCACCAGGCTTGGTGTCCTTTCCCTGCAGATCGGACAGGGGGATTTTGATGTCAGCCACTTCATCATCCCTCATGATACACTGGAATTTAAACAGCTTTATGATAATATCTGCATCATGGTTGGAAGGCTTGAAACTTACGACAAAAATCAGAAGACATTTCTGCAAAATGCCTCTCATGAGCTTCGCACACCTCTTATGTCCATCCAGGGATATGCGGAAGGAATTGAAAGCGGTATATTTCCAGATACGAAGGAAGCGGCACGGATCATCAAACGAGAGAGCATACGTCTTAATGAGCTGGTAAGTGAGCTGCTTACACTCTCAAGATACGAAAGCGGCATGTACAAGCCCCAGTGGGAAGAGGTCAACCTCTGTCACTTACTAAAGGATTATTCCCAGCGCCTAATGGGACTGGCCGCAAAATCAGATAAAAATTTAGAGCTTCTTCTGCCAGAATATGATGTAATGATTCAGACTGATGACATACTTCTGTCCCAGACAGTTATGAATATCGTATCCAACTGCATGCGTTATGCCAGGAAAAAGGTTACCATCGTACTTGAAAAAAAAGGCGAAACAGTATCCTTAAGAATATCCGATGACGGAGATGGAATCCCCCAAAGCGACATTCCCTTTATCTTCGACCGCTTTTATAAAGGGAAAAACGGCAATTTCGGTTTGGGGCTTGCCATAGCAAAATCCGCAGCAGAACTGCTCAATGGCAAAATAACAGCATATAACCAGGAACAGGGCGCTATATTTGAGATTTCCTTTTAACGAAGGCGGATTCTTTCCTGCCATCAAATTTTTCAATGGGTTCCGGTCCTCTGACTACGGTACGGAGGACTTTAAGCCCTCCCTCTTCATCGGCTGCGATTCTCCAGTCAACCAGCATAATCTCGCCATCTTTTATCTCAATACCCGATATTCCCCTGGTTCTGGTACAGCACCCGGTATTAAAATACGGAAGGTCATTCGCTTTTGGAAATTTCGGTCTGTGGGTATGTCCGCAAATCAGCATGATTTTATGCTTTTCGATCCATTCGCTGTATATCCGTTCTATTTTATGCCTCTTAAATAAATTGCGGGCAGGGCTTGTGGGATTGTCAAAGCCGACAAGATGGAGATATCTCCAAAAATACCGCAGCAGCAGCATGGACAGAACCCATAGCTGATCGTTCATAAAATCTCCCTGATGTCCATGAAGCACAAAAATTTTCTGTCCGCTGTCTTTTTCTTTAAGAACCAATGCCTCCTTTGGCTCTAATCCCTTAAATAAATCTACTTTTTTTTGATTATATAAATCATAATATTGATAATAATTAGATTTTACGAAATATTTGGATTTCAGATATATATTATGATTCCCATACAGCATGATAAACCGGCCGGAATCATAAAACTTTTTCATGACAGTAAACACATCGGTATGCGCCAGGCGAATCACACTAAAATTCTTATATTCCCATAGTTCATCCCCATCGCCTACCTCTACATACACATAATTTTCTTTGTAATAATAATTTAATGCATGTAAGAAGATGTTCTGGTTCCGTATAAATTCATCTGAAACACTGTCATCGCCCCGATGGCAGTCACTAAAGAATATATATTTTGAGTTTTTATCAAATGTTCTGCTTTCAGCATGTTTAAATGCTTTTGTCAGTCTTTTATTTGCTTTCATTTTAGCTCCATTTTTACTTTTTTCATTAGTATTTAACTTATTTCTTGTTTTATACCAGTCAAAATTGTAAAAAAGAAGAGGGACAGCTCCCTCCATAAACGGCTCTGCCCCTCACTAAGTTTCATATTAATTTAACAACAGTCTGATCCAATGCCCATTTCCTTCAAATTTCTGTTAATTGACCGGCAGGTTTCTGAGGTATTTGTATTTATAAAAAAATGTCCGCCTGGAACAAAATCCATTTGACATTTTTTGCAATACAATGCCCATTCATTGAGTACAGAAGGTCTGATCGTATCATCCAGTCCGTTGATCAGGTAGAAATTAAAATCAAATTTATATGGCTGCTTCGTGAAACAATAGGTTTCACAGATCTGAAAATCTGCTCTTAATGCAGGCAGGTATAAATCAAACAACTCATCACGAAACGACACTTCTTCCGGTATTCCACCCATAGCCATCATCTCCTGCCTGAATTCCCTGTCGTTTAGCTTATGATATGCAGTTTTGGACTTTATATGGGGAGGTTCCGCCCCCAGAAAGAAAACGCCCAAAGGCAGCTTCCTCCCGTTTTGAAAAATTTCCCTGCACAATTCAAAAGCAAGAATCCCTCCCATACTAAAGCCCATGACACAGTAATCCTCACCGTCAATTCTTCCATTGATTGACTGATACAGGTCATCCACTGCCATTTTAACATCTGCATAAGGTCTTTCTAAAAAACGGCTTCCTCGTCCAGCCAGTTCCAGAGGCTGTACCTTTACCTTGAAAGGCAGCAGATCCTGTATTTTTTTAAACATAACTGCACTGCCGCCTGCACAGGGTATGCAAAATAAATTCAATTGCCTCTTCCCCTTTCACTTATGAATTAGCCGTTCTCATTTTAGAGGAAACAAGTTCTTTTAATAATCTCTTCTTTTTCAGAATCTCCTCTTTCTTACTGGTATCCAGTGCCGTCTTAAGAGCTGAATAAATATGATCCGCAATATCTTTCGTAATAATAAGAGGCGGGAACAGCGCGATCACATTTCTGTTATAATAAACAATCACTCCCAGAGAAGCACAGTCCGCAACAATCTCAAACATCTCAGACTCACCCAAAGGTTTTCTGGTAATCCGGTCCTCCACAAGTTCCAGACCAATCATCAGACCACGTCCCCTGACATCACCCAGCACTGGTCTTTCTTCCATCAGACTCTTTATCTTTCTTATTAAATACGTTCCTGTTTCCCTGGAATTTTCCACCAGATTTTCACGAAGAATAATATTAATATTACCCAGAGCCACTGCACTGCACACAGGATTTCCGCTGGAAGTACTTCCGTGCTGAAAATATTTATCCTCTCCTTTAAAATTCTCATAAACTTTTTTGGTAGCCAATACAGCGGATACCGGAAGATAACCGCTGCTGATCCCCTTGCCCAGACAGAGGATATCCGGCCGTTTTTTCCACCTGTCCGTGGCGAAAAGGTCTCCTGTTCTGCCGAAACCTGTGGTCACTTCATCGGCAATCATAAGCATATCATACTTATTTAACAGTTCCATAAGAGAATCGAAAAAGCTGTCACTGATTGTTACAATTCCCCTTTCTCCCATAACAGGCTCTGCAATAAAGGCAGCCATTGTATCAGGACCTTCTCTCTCGATCACTCTTTGGATTTCTTCCAGACATTTATATTCGCATTCCGCCTGATCCTCCGTTCCATATGCCCGGTGGTAGGAATAGGGCGGTTCCACCTTAATCAGTCCCCCCGGCAGCGGTGCATAAAGCTTTTCATTGATCTCATCTCCAGACAGGCCTATGGCTCCATAGCTTACTCCGTGATAACAGCCTTTAAAGGACAGAATTTTATATTTTCCCCGTTTGTCTTCTCCCTTACTTTGGCGGAAAAACTGCCTTGTCATTTTAAGAGCCGTTTCAACAGCTTCTGAACCGTTGCTTCCTAAATAAGCCTTATCGTAATAATTTCCAGTGAGGGCACATAAGCAATCTGCAAGCTCACATGCCTTCGGATGTGTCTGTCGGAAACAGGATGAATAACAGAGTTTTTTCATCTGGTCAAATGCAATATCTGCCAGCTCCTCTCTTCCATGCCCAACTGCCACATTCCACAAAGAGCCGCTGGCGTTGATGAATTTTTTCCCGGCTTCGTTATAAACAAAAGGTCCTTCTCCTCTGACAATGGTCATAGGACCCACGTCCTTATAAGGCAGAAATTCCTCCAGATCCGTAAATGGGTTCCATAAATGATATGCTCTTTCCATGTTTCTCCTCCCGATTCTAAAATAATTTGTAAAATTCTCCTGAATTTAACTGTTCAAGAATGGAATCCGCTTTACCTTTCCATGCCCTGATATCCTCACTGGAACTGCGGATGGCCTTTTACGCCCACTGAAAGCAGTAATTGCACTCTACTCTGCTGTCTGTCACGACTTCCCTGCATACGTGATCCCCACAGGAGAACTCACCATTCACAAATTTCATCAAAAACCCATCCATTGTTTTATTGTCCATATACACATCCGGGATATTGAAAATATCCTTATACTGCAAGAGACCCTGAATATTGAACTGGGGTGCTTTTGGTATTACCCCTTTCATATCAATATTTTTAATTGCTTTCGTTGATGGAAGATTCACTATATCAAGAAAATTTCCCTCATAGCTGCGCTGGGTATAAGCTTTAATCACCTGTTCTAAGAACTCCGTAGTTCTCGTTCTGTCAAGAAGTTTGATGGAAAAGTCAGGATTTCCTGTTTTTTCCATCAGCGCCTCGTAATGAACAATATCCTCCGGTCTGATCCATGCAGATTTGATGAACTGCGAGGGATCCCCCAAACGGGTCATTGTGCATTTGAGCATACAGTAATCTACACAAAAACCTGCAGATGAACTGCCCTTCTCACTGGCATGTGACTGGGAGTTGCCATGGCTGACGCTGTAAGGGCAGTCATGAAGGCATATGTTATTGGCGATCAGCCGAAGTTTTAACCCTGTCCCCTTTGTAACCAGCAAAAGGTTCTCAAGTTTATTGAAATTTCTCATAAAATTGTCATTTAAAGTGATTTCATCTGCCCCAAGATCCTGCCAGTATTTCACCTTCTGAAGCGTATCCACCAATGCGTAAAGGCCAACGGTTACTTTCAGATGAGGAAACCGTTTCTTGATGCTTTCCAGCATATAGGGGGAATTCGTTGTAATAATATCAACGCCGATCCTGGAGAGTCTGTCTAAATATTTATCCAGCTTCTTATTGTAGTCCCGTTCCAGTTCATGACTGCCATAGCACATTGGATTAATCAGATAATTAAACTTAATGTCCTGCTTATGACACTGGGCAATATACTGCTCTAACTCCTTCCAGCTTACATCAGGAAGGACCATGGAAGATCGTCCTCCCCCAAAATCATCAATTTTTAATTTTCCGAATACAGACTTAATTTCATTCTTAGTATCATATTTTTTGATGACATCCAAAAGCTCCAAATCAAAATTAGTACCAACTGAATAAATCAAACCATTCCCTCCTCTTTCTCACGTTTAGCAGCAGTAATCAGAACATAATCCGGAGTTCCAAATAAAACACCCCATATTTCAGGGTAAAAACTGCTGCAAAAGCTTCTTCTTCCGATCCGTAATTTTATTTGCTCAATGGGCTTTTGGGGCTTTAAAAAACGGAAAAGGAAATACCATGCAAGCCCTGTAAATACCTCATGCCCAATGTGCTTTACTTTAATCCGGTAAAAACCCGCTGCCTTTAATTTCTTTACATAGCAGTCAATATCATACATATTTTCTTCCGGTATAAACAGCCCTTCCCTCCATTTCTTCTGCCAGAAGAACTTTTTCTGAGACTGCTTTGCAGGAAGCATATCTGTGGCTGTTAATACTCCTCCCCGTTTAAGCACACGGTAGGCCTCTTTGAAAAAATCTTCTCTGGTGTCAAAATGATAGGCGCAGTCAAGTGCAGAAACCTTATGAAAGGACTCGTTGTCAAAGGGAAGCTTACTGGCTGATCCTGCCATGAAGCGAATGGATGTACCTTCCTCATTTTTTTGCCGCACAATGGCTTCATCAATATGCTTTTCCAATAAATCCATGGCTGTGATGGATATTCCCGGATATTTTCTGCTCCAGAAAAAGTCCTGCTCTCCGCTTCCGCAACCCACATCCAGTATGGAATCCGACTCATTAAATTTTCCCGCTCTGCTTAGCAGCAGAGCCAGCTTCTCACACGCCTGATTATAATAGGCTGCATGTTTCCAATACCCTACATTCATCCAGCGCGCATGATTGGTACCATTTAACCCCGGCACAATATCGTAGTTCATATCCTGGTAATATTCCTTAGCGCTGCTATGAACCGCATTCATGTGGTCTATAAAATTTTTCAGTCTCATACGATCACTTCCTTCTTAAAAAATCCGATTTTCTTTCCGTATTCCAGCATGCTTCTGATATGTTCCTCACTTACCCTGGACCACTTAAATCCCATACACTCCAAAATGCTTCTGGTATAGTCATTAACAATGACACGGACTACTCCTTCCAGAGACATATATGCGCTGGAATGAAGCAGAAGTGTATTAATGCAGTCCTCCATGGACTCATTTTTATAGCTGTCGTATACAAAATCAAAAAATTCGCTAAATTCCATAATTTCCAGATTTTCCTTCATTCCTGCCCGTTTCAACTTATCATAGAATTCACGCATGCCAAGCTTATTCTCATTATAGACATGATAGATTCCGTCCTTCACTTCTTTTTCCATAGCCAGTTTCACAATCGCTTTGCTGCACTCGTCCACAAATGTAAAATCCAAAAGAGTGGCATCCACATCTGGCATGGCCCCCAGTTCAAAAAATGCCTGCATGATCAGATAAAATGAGTTAAAATCTATATTTCTCTGGAATTTTCCGTTTCTGGAATCAAATACAATCGTACCTAAGCGGAATACCTTAACCATAGCTCCCTTTTTCCGGTATTCCCGGATCAGGTCTTCCGCCTCTTTTTTCGACCGCACATATAATTCTTCCGCGCTACCGTTCATTGCCTCAAAATCCTCATGGAACAAAACTTCCACATTATTACTGTCAATGGATTCCATCACTCTTGTAGTGGACATATGGCAAAGCTCTTTTTGTTTTCCTTCCATGCTGAATTTTAAAAGATTTTCCACACTTTTAACATTGCTTCTGTAAAAATCCTCATACTTTCCAAAATGCTCCACTTTACCTGCACAATGAAATACTGTATCTACCGTTTTGGATAAGCTTTCGTATACATCCTTTTTCTGTCCCAGCATGTCCTGGGACAGATCTCCCTGAAATGCCACAATCCGGTTGCTGTACCGGGAGTAGAATTCCTCTCCAAAATAAAATACCAGATTCTCTTTCAGGCGGTTTATATAGTCATCACCTCTCACCAGCGCAAATATAATCATATCTGTCATGGTAAGAAGGGCTTCCATTAAATTGGCTCCTAAATATCCGGTTGCCCCTGTGAGTAATGCTGTTTTATAATCTCTAAAGCCACTGGCCGAAAAGTCTTTGAACTTTTTTTCAGCATTGTCAAGATACGTATTATAATCATCATCCAGTTTCTTCTGTGCTTCCAGAGTATCTGCGGCTGCATAATACTGCTGTTTAAACTGCTTCAGCCGTTCTTCCTTATAGTCATTCTTTCTCTTCTTAAGCCTGGCTGCCAGGGCTTCCACTGTCTGATACTGAAAAATCAGATTCATATCTGCCTCAAATACTTCATTGATTTTATTATAAAGAGTAATGCCTTTGATGGAGTCACCTCCCAGCTCAAAAAAATTATCTCTTATACTGAACTGATTAAGCCCCAGAACGTCTTTGAAGTACTGATACAGAATTTTTTGATTTTCTGTTTCCGGAGCCAGAACCATTCGCTCATCAGACAGCTTGTCCAGATGGCTCAGCTGCTTTCTGTCTGTTTTTCCATTTGCCGTAAGAGGAATCGTTTCAATCTGTCTGATGAGAGCAGGCATCATATAATGAGGAAGCTTATCAGCAAGAAATTCCCGGAGCCGGTCAACGGAGAGCTTTTCATCTGAAGTGAAGCATGCAATCAGCCGGTTTCGATTGTCTGCACTGACTGTACACACCGCACTTTTCACGCCCTCAAAACGGAGCAGGGCTGATTCGATTTCCCCTAATTCCACCCGGTAGCCATTTATTTTTACCTGGTTATCTCTTCTTCCCAGAAAACCGATGTACCCTGTTTCAGTCATCACACCCATATCCCCCGTTCTGTATATTCTTCCGAGAGATTCAAGCTTAAGAAATGATTGTGAGGTTTTTTCCGGGTCATTGCAATACCCTTCTGCTACGCCCGCTCCGCCTATGGCAATTTCTCCGGGAACACCGATGGGACAGATACTCTGGCGGTCATCCAGTATATACAGCTTCTGGTTGCCCAGCGGATACCCGTATGGTATGGTCGTCCATGTCTGGTCCACCTCATTGACCGGATAGTAAACGGACCAGATGGAACCCTCTGTTGCGCCGCCAAGGCTGATCACTCTGGCATTTTCATACCTGTTTCTGATTCGGTCCGGTAAGTCCACAGGTATATAATCTCCGCTGAGCATAACAACCCTAAGAGACTGTGTCTGTTCAAACTTCACCTCCAGCTCCTGACTAATCTCATCAAAGTAGTTTTCTTCGTCATTTTCCCTGGCAGACAGAAGAAGTTCAAAAAGTGCAGGAACAGAATTCCAAACAGTGACTGCCTCATCACTGACAAGCCGGTTTAATTCCTCCGCATTTTTACTGTCCTCTGCAAGAATCAGGGTTCCGCCTGCTGCAAAGGTTCCGAAAATGTCATATACGGATAAATCAAAGGTAAAGGAGGACACTCCAAGAATTCTGTCGTTCTCTGTAATTTTAAACCTTCTGTTTACATCAAGAATGGTATTCATGGCCTCTCTGTGTGTGATCACAACCCCCTTTGGAACACCTGTACTGCCTGAAGTATAGATGATATAAGCAGTGTCATCCCCTTCCGGCCCGGTTTCTTTTTGTAAACCTTCTGTTTCCTTCTTAAGCTCCTCAGCCAGATCAGCCGTAACCTCCAGCTTATATCCGCTGTTCTCCCGGATATATTCTTTCCGGTCCTCCGGAATCAGAGGACTGATGGGAACATACACTCCCCTGCATTTTAAAACTGCAAGAATTGCGGCTACAGTCCTGGCATTCCTGTATTCGTAAACGGCTGCCTTATCGCCGCTTTTCAGTCCTCTTATTTTTAATCCTGCTGCCATTTTTTCAGCCAGGTCGTTTATCATCTGATACGTATAGGCGCCTTCCCTAGTGATCAGAGCTGTCTGGCTTCCCCTTAAAAGGACCTGTTTTTCAAATGCTTCTATGAGCGTCACAGATTCCAGATCACAATCCGTCTGATTGTATTGGTCCACAAGCACCAAATCCCTTTCTGAAATCAGGCTGCCCTCACCGGCTGCTTCAATCATGCAGGTATAACGTTCAAACATACGCTCCATCATAACCGGATCAAACAGCTGCTGTACATAGTCCCAGGTAATACCAAGCCCTTCGCTGCCTGTCATCACCTGACAATCCAGATAAACCTGAGATGTCTGGCTGACGCTGTAGACCAGTTCTCCTATGTTTTCCAGACTGATCCCGTCCTCGTTTTCAAAAATCATCCCTGTAAAAACATATGGAAATAAAAGTTCTCCCACCCGTTTCTGCTTTTTGGAAACCTCTTTGATCACACTTACTCCGTCATATTCCATGTGCTCTAAATTTTCGGTAATTTTCCTCTGCACGTTCAGGCACTCTTCCCACAGCTTTGCAGACTCCCCGTTTATATCCAAAAGCATGACAGAGGTAAAATCTCCGACCATGTTTTTTACCGCCTGGTCAAATGGAAACCTTGTAAATACCGTAACATTTAAGGTAACGGAATTCCTGTTGCTGTAAGCAGCAAGAATTCTGCCATATACTGTCATGAGAAATGTGGAGACAGTTATGGAATGCGCACTTATTTTTTCTTTCAGACCCTGCCATTTTTCAATGGATATTTTATGAATCAGTCTGTGAAATACCGGTTTCTCAATTTCTTCCGGTGTATGAATCAGTGGAAGTTCCGGTGCTCCTGAAAAGCTTTCCGCCTGTTTTTTCCAATAATTTTCTGCCGTTTTGTAATAAGGGCTTTTCTTCATTTCCTCTGCAGAAAGTATGTAATCTCGGAAGGTAAAGCCGTTTTCATCAAGTGTTATACTTTCATCCTCATACAGACTCATAATCTCTCTGATCAGGATTCTCATACTGATTCCATCGGCAATCAGCAAATCAAAGCCGGCCAGCAGCCTCACCCGGTCATTAGCAAGCCGATAAGCAATAAAATCAAATAAGGGGAACTTACTCTGGTCAAAGACTTTGTGGGAATGTTCCTCCCTGGCCTTTCTTAGAATCTCCACTTTTTCTTCCGGTGTCAATGCGGTTAAATCCGTTTCTTTTATCTCATACCAGCCCGGATTTTCTAAAATCCGCTGAGTTCCATCTGAATTCACCACTGCTCTTAACATAGGATTTGCCCGGATCACTCTATTCAAACTTCTGGTCAGACGGGGAATATCAAAATTATTTTCGATTTCATAATAGGCATGAGTGGAAACACCCCCCATTTTTAAACCGCTGCTTCTCCCCACAAAATAAGACCTTTGGATATCCGTCAAAGGAAAACTTTCATACCGTTCCTCTTTTTTTCCTGTGACTGCCGTATATTCCTTTAAGCCTGCTGCCCCCTCCGGTCTGCTGTGCTCTATGAATCCGGCAATACTTTCTATAGATCCAAGCGTCATAAATTCCCGGAATGGAATCTCCATACCAAATTTTGATTTTATCTCATGAACGACTGAAATCATGGCCAGAGAATCTCCCCCAAGCTCCATAAACGGTCTGCTCACCGATAGATTTTCTGCTTTTAAATACTTCAGCCATATTTCATACAGCTCCTTTTGAGTCTGAGTCTGTGGCTCCCGGTCTATAAGTTCTCTGCATTCCTTAATTTCAGGCAGACTTTTTCTATCCAGTTTACCGTTTCCGGTGAGGGGGATTCTGTCAAGAAAAACAATGGCAGCCGGAATCATATAATATGGCAGAATACTGCTTAAATCCTCTTTTACTTTACTTTCACTGACCGTTTCATAAGTACACACGTAAGCGCAGACCGATTTCACTCCGCTTTTAAATTCATGAACCAGGGCAGCCGCATTGCTGACGTAGGAAAGCCCTTTGACGGCATTTTCAATCTCTCCCAATTCAATACGGAACCCATTGATTTTTATCTGCCCATCCTTTCTGCCCAGAAAGACAATATGGCCTTCTTCTGAAAACACTCCATAATCACCGGTATGGTAAATTCTTCCCAGTCCCTCTTTTTCATAAAATGCCGCTGCTGTTTTTTCCGGATCCTGATAATAACCTTCTGCCACGCCGGTCCCGCCAATGCATATCTGCCCCTTTACACCGGCAGGTGTAAAATCATCAGCTTCGTCCAGCAGATATATATTCTGATTGGCCAGCGGATATCCGTAAGGAATGGAAGCCCACTGATTCTTTACCTCCTTAATGTCATAATAAATAGACCAGACCGACGCTTCTGTTGCTCCTCCAAGACTTACGATACGGCAATTTTCCAGGTACCCATAAGCATCCTGTACCAGATTCTTAGGAATCCAGTCACCGCTTAACATAACAAGCCTGAGAGACAGCAGGCGGCAAAGGGCATCACCGTTTCCCATATAATCATCAAAATACTCTTCACTTTCTGTCCTGTCGTTTTTCAGACAATCTGTCATCAGCTGAAACAGTGCCGGTACAGAATTCCATACAGTGGCTCCTCTGTCAGAAAGAATCGTCATCATCTGATCCGTATCATGGACGTCCGGAATCAGGGCCAGCTCAGCTCCTGAAATCAGGGCACCAAAAATATCATATACGGATAAATCAAAGCCAATGGAGGATACACAGGCAATTACATCATGTTCCGACACATGGAATTTTCTGTTGATATCCAGTATTGTGTTTGCAGCAGCTCCGTGTTTTACGTATACTCCCTTAGGCTGTCCTGTACTGCCTGATGTATATATAATATAGGCAATGTCATCCGGAGCACTGACCGGTTCCTCTTGTTCCCCTTCATCTTCAAAACCGTTATAATCCATATTTCCTTCAAGGATCACAGAGCAGCTGCTTTTTTCAAGAATCAGCTTTCGTCTTTCCTCAGGCTGTATTTCATCAATGGGAATATAGGCAGCACCGCTGCGGATTACTCCCAGAATGTTGACCACAGTATCAAGATCCCGCGTTCCGATCACTGCCACGTTACTGCCTGACTTTACACCTTTCTTTCTCAGATAATTTTTAACCCTGCCTGATTTTTCCCATAAACGTTCATAACTCATGGTTTTTTCTCCACAGGATAAGATGACCTTATTTCTGAATTTCTCATGGGCCTGTACTAATAGCTCATTTAAACTGACATAAGGAATTTCTTCTTCTGTAGCATTGTATGTATGGATCCGTTCCATATCCCCGGGCAGCAGCCTCTTTAAAAACCCTCTGTCTGAGAGTCCTGCTGGAAAGCCGGTGTCTGTACAAAGTCCTGTTAAGTCATAAGTAAACAGAGAAAACATGCGTTCCAGAAGGTAATTCTCAAATACCCCTTCTCTGTAATCCCAGTTTATTACAAGAAATCCTTTCTCCTCATAAGCCTGGCAATCCAGATCCACCTGGGAAGTCTGGCTGTAGCCTCTGACCATGCGTCCGATTTTATCTAAGTTCAATTCAAAAGCATCGGAGAGCAGGGAAGTAAACACTACCGGAAAACTGGCTTCTTTATTTCCCCTCACCTTTGCAATCTCCCGCATAAACTCAATTCCGTCAAAGGATTTATGCATAAGTGCTTCCAGCATATTTTTTTGTACACTGGAACAAAGCTCCATCAGATTCTCGCTGGATAAATCAATGTCAAGCAGTAATACAGAGGTGAAATCTCCGATTGCTTCTATCATTTTGTTGCTGCTCTTTCTGTTAAATACAGGAACGTTCACTGTGAACCGGCTGGTACTGCTGTATAAGCCCAATATCTTTGCATACAGACACAAAATAAGCACAGAAGGCGTTACAGAAAATTTTTTCAGTCCCTCTTTTATCTTATCCCAGCTGATTTTGTCAATCGTAACAGTCTTTCGTCCAAATCCCCGTAAGCTGTCCTGAGAGATATGATTTACGGTTAACGGCGGAGCGGGTGGAAATACTTCCAGTCTGTCCAGCCAGTACATCCGGTCCTTGTTGTATTGGCTGGAATGTTTTTCCTCCTGCTTCTCCAGGCAATAAATTAAAAACCGTTGATCCGGCTGATCTTCCTGATTCTCATGTTCGTAATAATCAGCAATACCGTCTATGAAAAGTTTCAGACTCATTCCATCGGCAATAAGCATATCCATCTGAATCAGCAGCCGGGTATCCCTTTCCCCTGTCTTTATGGCCTGAATGGAAAAAAGAGGTTCTTTTTCCGTATCAAATACCTGACTTTTCTGAAGTTCAAACTCCTGATCCAGCACTTTTTCTTTTTCCCCCTCTGACAGATGGGAAATATCCATTGTTTTTATATGGTACCAGTCCAGGGTTTTATCCGCATACATAACCCCCTCTCTGGATATTCGTAAGCGAAGTGCGGGCTGAGACCGTATCATGGAGTTAACCGCCTTCTCCAGACGGGCAATCTCCCATGGAGTGGATAATTCATACAGAACCTTTGTGGAGATCCCCTCCTCCCGCCCGATTAAATAGGCTTTCTGAAGTTCTGTGGCAGGTATGGCATCCGGCAGTTCCCTGTTTTCTGAATTTGCTTCTTTATCATTTCTTACCGCCTCTTTTTTCTCAGAAACAAGAGTGTTCAGACAGGTGAAATATGGCTGCTTTAAGAAATCTTCCACCTCAATTACTACTCCGAACGTCTCTTCTATCTCACTTAACAAAGCAATCAGTTTAATGGAATCTCCCCCCAGATCAAAAAAGCTGCTGTTATCTGTTGGCTCCCCATCAAGAATCTGCTTCCACAGCTGGGCCAGGGGCTCACTTATGGGGGAATCTTCTTTGTTTCTGTATGTTTTTCTGTATTCATTCAGCAAATGATACCTTTGTACCTTACCGCTGGTGGTCTTCGGAATCTTGTTAACGTTTAATACATGCCGGGCAGATATATGAAACGCCCTCTGCACCGCCTCTTTTATTTTTCGTTCCGTTTCCAGAGCCTTTTCTCCCATCCCCAGATGCTTGACAAAAACGATTAAATTATTTTCTTCATCGTCATAAACAGCGGCGCAGTCTTTGATTCCATTTTCTGAAAGAAGGATATCTAAGTCACTGAGATAGCAGTTTTGTCCATTAATAAAAAACATATCTTTTTTTCTGCCTGTAATAAAGAGCTTCCCATTCTTAATAAACCCCATATCTCCGGTTTTTAAGTAACCGTTTGAAAAGCTTTCCTCATTGATGAGGGCACTGTCGTAATAACCACAGGTTAAGTTGGGACCATGTATTAAAATATCTCCGATCTGGCCATCTTCCAGTATCTCTTCATTTTCATCTGTTATTTTTACATCGATTCCATCTAAGGGTTCTCCCACAGCCACATACCCCTTCTTTTCTGACGGATTTTTTTTCATCTCAACCAGCCGGTCGCCGCAGTGGGGAATGGTAACTCCGATGCAGGCCTCTGCCATCCCATATACCGGCAGCATGGCATTGGGGTCAAGCCCGCAGGCAGCAAACTTCTCATTAAACCGCTGTATGGAATTGATATTAATGGGCTCTGCCCCATTTAAAACTGCCCGGATACTGGAAAGATCCAGCGTTTTCATATACTTTTCTTTTACCATTTTTACAGACCAGTCAAAGGCAAAATTGGGCATGCCCACAATTGTTGTCTTATATTCCTTTACTTTTTGGTAAAAGTACATTGGATTTTTGATAAAATTCATCGGAGACAGAATAATCTGATTCATACCTTTGCAAAAAGTGGTTATATGAAACCCTACAAGCCCCATGTCATGGGTCAGAGGCATCCAGCTTTCTGAAACGTCTTTTTCTGTCAGATTCAGCCGGCTGCCAATCTGTTCCACATTATAAATAAGATTGCGGTGTTTTAATACGACTCCCTTCGGCGAATTGGTGCTTCCTGATGAAAACTGGATATATGCCGTATCTTCCCCCGTAATCTGCTCCGGACAAAATAAAAACTTGCAGCTTTCTGCCTGTTTTTTCATATCCTCAAATATCAGGATATTTCCGCGTGCTTTCACATCATCGGAAAGAGTACCGAGCAGTTCTTCTTCCAGGATCAGCCGGGGCCAGTCAAGTTTTTCCAGAACAGCCTCCAGCTTTTTATTAATATTAGCGGATTTCGTTTCTGCTGCAGTTGTTACAGGTACTGCAATAATACCGGTATAAAGACATGCCCAGAAAGAGATGATAAAGGACTGGGGATCACTGATCTGAAAAACCAGCTTATCCCCCTTTTTCAGTCCCATCTCCAGGAAAACAGAACCCAGCTGTTTTGCTTTCTTTCTGATTTCTTTAAATTTCAGTCTGGATTCTGTTCCCTTTCTATCCGCAAAAACAATAAAACCGTCTTCCCTGGCTCTTTCCATGTAATCAGGCAATATGTGATACGGTGCTTTGATCGTAATATTCTTTCCGCGTAAATGTGATTTCATAGTTTCTTCCCCCATTTCATTTCAATTCTCATACGTGTTCGGCTATGTAATGCAGCAGCTCCTCTGTCTCATTCCAGCCAAGGCATCCATCGGTAACCGACTTTCCATACACAGTTCCGGAAATCTCCTGTCTGCCTGCTTCAATAAAGCTTTCTATCATTACACCCCTCACCATCATCCGGATCTCCTCCGATCTGCTCCGGCTTTCCAGTACATCATAAATAATCATTGGTTCCCTGGAGTAATCCTTACCTGAATTGGCATGGTTTACATCACAGATGATAAAGGGATTTTTAAGCCTTTGTTTCCCATATCTCTCTCCTATTTTCAACAGCTGCTCGTATTGGTAATTGGGTACATATTCTCCCTTAAGATTTTCGTACCCTCTGATAATGGCATGGGCAAGAGGATTTCCTGAACTTTTCACCTCTCTGTCTCTGTATATGAATTTATGTCCATGCTGAGCTGCAAAAATGGAGTAGAATAACGTATCCGGATTGCCGTTTGTGGGATTTTTCATACCAACAGGACAGTCCACTCCGCTGGATACAAAGCGGTGCTGCTGATCTTCCACGGAACGGGCTCCTATGGCCAGATAGCTCACAATATCCTGAAAATAAGCATAAGCTTCCGGATAAAGAAGTTCATCCGCCGTTGTCAGACCTGATTCCTCCGCAACCCTTAAATGAAGATTTCTGGCTGCCCTTAACCCTTTCACAAGATCGGAATGCGCACTGCCATCCGGGTAATGAAGGATACCCTTATAGCCGTTTCCCATAGTTCTTGGTTTTGCTGTATAGATCCGCGGAATTATAAAAAGCTTTTTATTTAATTTCCTGTTAACTTTTGATAGTCGTCTGGCGTAATCACAGACCGCATCCTCACTGCTTGCAGAGCAGGGTCCTACAATAACCAGGAATTTATTCATCTGATTCTGAATCACTGCAGCAAGTTCCCTGTCTCTTTCCAGTTTTGTGGCTGCCAGCTGGCAGGAAACCGGACATTCCTCTCTTAACTGTTCCGGAGACGGCATATCATGCAAGGGTTTAAAGCTCATCTATTCATTCTCCTTTGACTGCTCACTCTCAGTTTCATCCTTATAGCCGCATTCCATGGAATGCAGAAATAACTGGTCCTTGTTTAAATGAAAGCAGGATTCTATTTTCCCATATAACATATCTCCAATGGAGCAGGTCCCAATCCCTTCCTCTTCGCTGATCCGGGTAATAAGACCTGTCATAATCCCACAATCCAAAATTCCGTAATAGTATCCCATTCCACTGTATTTGGGCATACTGCATCTGGCATTGTACAGAAAATATATGGTAAAGGCTGAACCGGCAAAAATCTCCTGATTGGTGATAAACTGGGACTTAAATGTGATGCTGTCTCCCTGGTCCACAAACGTAATTCCATTTATTACGGGGTTATAATAATACAATCCCTGTTCCACCCCCACCACTCTGCCGGATTTTACAAACACATAGACATCAACCGGAAACAATCCGCCTGCACTGGGATAATATCTGGTACTTTTTCTGTCCTCTCTGTTTTGCAAAGAGCCCAATATCCTTGAAAAAGAATGGAACGATATGGCTTTTTTTGAAAATTTTCTGACTGTTTCACGGCAGGTTATGTCATTGCAGTAATCGGAATCCTTTAAAATATAAGTCAGGCCTTCTTTCACAAGCTGGCGCCCGGACTGCTCCCCTTTAAACTCCTCCAGTTCCTCTTTAACAAATTTAATCGTTTCCGGATAATCATTCTGAAACAGCCTTGTCTGACTGTGAAACAGTTCCTTTGGTGTAATCACAGAACAGACCAGAATCTTCTTTTTCATAAAATCCTGTATTAAATTCTTAAGCAGACTTTGATTCTCTGTCTCAAACCGCTTTTCCAGGTCTTCCCTCCTGGCTCCATTCTGGGTCAAATAATAAAACTCCGGAAAAAACTGTGCCGCCTGCCTGCCGTATCGAAACCGTTCTACGTAAAGTTCTTCTTCCTTTACACAAAACTGTACTCCAGGAGACCAATAGTACATCTCATTCATATTCCCGCCCCTTTCTCCATCCTCATTTTTAAGTTAGTCAAAACAAACTTGTTATTGTAGTTTTTCATTTAAAAATTAAAATTACAACAGATTTTGACTGATTAAGTATTGGATTTGTCGAAGATTTTTTATAAAAATACAGATCTGAGATTATTTATACTACATGTATTAACCCATTGTTTATATTTTGTCAATCTTCTTTTCCAAATTACTTCATTTTTTTAGCGCAAAACCAATCCTTTTTCGACTATTTTGATATTATTTCGACTGTTTTTTTCGTTTTTTTCTCTTTTTCCCGTTATATCTCCTTCATTTTCTTCGACAAACAATTAAAATGATTATGTAAATAATCAGAGTGACTCAGATATTGACGAATTTATAGCGGCAAGTTAATATAGAAATACATACAGGGAAAGGGGGCAGTCATCTTGGGACGACCTTATACGGATGAAGAGCGGGAAGAATTAAAGAATAAAGTAAAAGATATCGCTTCGCTTATGTTTATGGAGGAAGGGTTTAAAAACTGCAAAATTCAGGAGATAACCAAAAAGGCCGGTATTTCCATGGGAGGCTTTTATACCTTCTACAAAGACAAAGAAGCTCTTTACGAAGAAATCCTGCGGGATGAAAAAAACAGAATACGGCAGAAAATTCTGACAATTATTGATGAAGAAGACCAGACACCCCAGGAATTTTTTTCCGATCTGGCAGATGTGTTTCTGGAAAAAACCTCCACTAACAAATTTTATGCCGGTGAATACGGCGGTCTTTTAGAATCACTGGTCTGGAATAATGATGCATCTGCATCACAGGATAATTTAGACTTTATCCGAAAGCTTAAAAATATCTGGGCAGGCAAGGGTTTTTCCCTGTCAGCTTCCGATGAAGAAATCGCTTCTGCAGTTGCTTCACTGGCTGTTTTATCCATGCAGAAGGAAATGATTGGCGATGGCTTTCTTTTCTGGTATGAAAAAATCCAAAAATTAATTCTGGAGCTTATTTGATATTTTTTATTAAAGCTGTGAATATTATTTGATATTTTCATAGAACGGTGCTATAATCCAGAAAAAGGGGGTGTATGTGCTTTGAACCAATCAAAAAAGATCACCATACTTACGGGTTTACTTCTCTGCATGGGTGCATCAACTGTCATGCAGACATACTTCAGCAGTGCACTGCCTGCAATCAGCAGACAATTTCAATCCACTGCCTATTATTCATGGGTGCATGTCAGCTATATTCTGGCATCTTCCGCAGTAATCCTGTTATCCAGCAGTCTATGCGAACGCTTTGGTAACAAGAATAATTTCATAGCCGGATCTTTGCTTTTCGGCATTGGCACCCTTACGGCTCCCTTCAGCGGTTCCATGCTGCAGCTTATCGCTGCAAGAATTATCATGGGAATCGGTGCTGGTATCGTAGTACCTGCAACTTATGGCATAATCGGAGACCAGTTTGAAAAAAGCAGCTATTCTTCCGTATTTGCAGCTTTTGCAGTTGTGCAGATTATCACCAATGGCCTTGGCAGTCTGGCAGGCGGATATCTCCCGGAACTGGCATCCTGGCAGACTATTTTCGTTTTTCTGCTTCCCATTGAAATCATAAGCTTTTTCCTTGTGTTCAGAAACATCTCCAACAAGGTAACTCCCCTTTCTAAAGCTCCATTAAAGCTGCAGCGTCACCTTCTGATGATTGCAGCAATTCTGCTTCTTACCTTAGGCATTGAGTTTGCTTACCGCAGTCAATATTTTCTTCTGCTTACAGGCATTGCCCTTCTTTTTCTTGTGGTATTAAAAGACATTAAAAAAGATAACGCCATACTTCCAAAGGAATTTCTATGTGACTGCCTGCTGCGCAATCTCTGCCTGCAGATTTTTCTGATGGGGGCATTTTACAACATCTGTCTGGCTTATCTCCCCGGCATTATGCAGTTTACCCTTGGCATGGCGTCAAACCAGTCGGGTACTCTTTTAACTGTATTTGTATTATCCATGGGAATCGGCAGTGTTCTTGGCGGAGTGGTTAAACAGAAAGAGCGGGAAATGATAGCCGCCGGCTGGATCACCTGCCTTACCGGAAGCCTTTTGATGAAATCCTTCATCGGAATTGCCCTTACGGCACTTGGACTGGGTTCCGGAATCCTGATGTCTGCACTTTTAGGCTATGCTGCAACCAGGACTGTTCACCACGCTGCGGGAGTTAACAGCATGGCTCATCTCATACGCAACTTAGGCGGCAGTCTGGGAGCCATATTATTTCAATTTTCACTTCATTTACCCGAAAATTACTTTATTGGAGGAATCACAATAATTGCCCTGTCAGGTACTGCATCCATTCTTCTGGCATTTAAATATAACCCCGGCAAGACGCTAAAAAAAGAGGAGGCTTTATCTATGAAATATGTTATGAAATTCAGCGAAATAAGAAAGGAAGATATCCCTGCTGCAGGCGGAAAAGGTGCAAATCTGGGAGAACTGTATAATGCCGGTTTTCCGGTACCCAATGGTTTCTGCATTACCAGCCATGCCTTTGATGATTACATGAAACGGAATGGGTTCGATTCTCCCGCATCAGGAAACAGCTTCACCAGTGAAGAAATCGCTAAAGGACAGCTCTGGAAGGAACTGGAGGATGAAATCGCAGAATATTATCATGCACTGGGCCCGGATTCAAAGGTTGCGGTACGTTCCTCTGCCACTGCCGAAGATCTTCCGGAAGCAAGTTTTGCCGGCCAGCAGGAAACTTATCTCAACATACAGGGACTTAATCAGCTTTATATTTCCGTCAAAAAATGTTTCGCATCCCTGTTCTCAACACGGGCCGCCGCCTATCGAAAGCAGACGAACTTCGATACCATAAAGATCTCGTTATCCGTCGTGGTCCAGTGCATGGTAAACAGTGAAATATCCGGTGTCCTTTTTACCGTGGACCCTGTTAGTAAAAATAAAAGCAGGATGATGCTCAATGCCTCATGGGGTCTGGGCGAATCCATTGTTTCAGGGAAAGTAACTCCTGATATCTATTTATACGACAGAGACCACCGGCAGATAGTTGAAAAACGGTTAGGCGATAAAAAGCTCCTGGTCTGCTACAGCGCAGATGGAACCGAAGAGAAAGAAACCTCCTCACAGCTAAGAAGTGAATTTAGTTTAACCGAGAAACAGGCAATAGAAATATTTGAACTGGGCAGAAAAACAGAACAGCACTTTCATTGCCCCCAGGATCTGGAATGGGCCATCTCTGAGAACAGGCTGTATTTGCTGCAGGCACGGCCAATCACCACTTTAAATGGAAAAAACAGCAGTGATATCCAGCTTACTAAATCCCAGAGAGCGGTATTAAACAACTGGATCGAACACTGCCCAACCCCGCTCTATCCCCTTGATGTGGCACCATGCCTGTTAGTGGATGAAGCTAAAAACAAAGTGTTTCATGAGCTGGGCATCTTTGTGGAAAGCGAACTGACCATGGCTGATAACGGATTGCTTTCACTGTCTGCCGGAAAAATACATATCTCACCTAAGATAGTTAAAATCCCTTTCCTTCTGAGCCGTTTTACCGATTTTTCCATTAATTCAGTCAGGACAAACGATTCTTTTCATAATGTAAGGAAGGAATTGGACGCCATAGAGAAAACTGACCTTACCTCATTAGCTGCCAAAGCATTGATCCGGCAGATCATGGAACTCATGAAACTGTCTGAGGAACTTGCTTACACACGATTCCGATACAATATCTTTCCGTCTGTGGCTGTCTCAAAACTGATTCATCATGACCTGAAGAAAACAGATAAAAATATGAACGAATATGATTTGCTGAGTAATCTTTCCTATAAAACCTGGAATTTAAACATTGAGTTGAAAAAACTATCCGGATACATCCACAGCAGCCCTGAACTGGAGCAGTTCTTTAAGGAACTGGACAGAACCAATCCCAGTGCCATATCGGCATTTCTGTCTAATCAGCCTGATTTTAAGTCGAAGCTGGAAAATTTCTTAAATGAATTCGGCTGGAAATCAAACAGCAGCTACTGTGCCTTCGGCTCCGTTTCATGGTTTGAGAATCTGGATTCCCTGTTTTCTATGCTGAAAGTACTGCAAAACTCCGGAAGAAACGAGGAAGCATCCGATAAGTTTCAAAACATTATGGCAAAGATTACAAAACAGTTTGATAAAAAGAAAGCCGAACGGTTAAAAGCGAAAATTGAAGAAATAAGGGCATATCATGTGAACCGGGAAGAGAGCCTTTATCTCATAGAAATGTGCTACGGTCTTGCCCGCAGGTCTGCTTTTGAGCTGGCGAAGCGTTTTCCCCAGCTATTTGAAAAGGCAGACGATATCCGGTATCTCACCTTAAACGAGGTCTATGAATTACCGGACAACATAACGGAGCTGAAAGAATTGATTTCTGTGAGAAAATTCAACCGTCAGAAAAATGAAGTGCTTTGGTCTGGTTTTTCAATCGGCACAAAAGCAAGTAATCAGAATACCCTGACCGGTGTTTCCGGAAACGGCGGACGATGCCGGGGCCGGGTACGTAAAATACTGACTCAGCAGGAATTTGATAAAATGCAGCCCGGTGACATATTGCTCTGCCGCTATACAGACCCCTCCTGGACGCCCCTGTTTGTTCTTGCATCGGCAGTTATATCGGATACAGGCGGTCCTCTGTCCCATAGTGCAATTGTTGCCAGGGAATATAACATTCCGGCAGTGCTTGGAATTGGAAATGCCACCGATCTGTTAGAGGATGGGGATGAGGTGTTCGTTGACGGCAGTTCCGGAAAGGTAATTCTATTAAAGTAAATATATGGCAGGCTCATCTGAAAAGTGAGCCTGCCTTTTTCAATTTTCTCCTACTGCTTCACCACCAGATCCCTTAATACCTGATCTGACACCGGGGCAAGTTCTAACATGGGTTCCTCTCCAATCTCTGTGGAACAGGCCAGTTTTATTTTTCCGTTTACACGGAGGGCGCATCTGCCGCAGATCCCATGATCGCATGCTCCATGCTTAAAATAGGCAATCGTGCTGTCTAAATTCTGGCTGATATAATCCAGTACATCCATTACTGTCCAGTGAGTTTCAACCGGAACTTCAAATGAATCGAAGCGGCTTTGAGCCTGGGAAAGCGGATCATAACGATATACTCTTACCTTCATCTCTTATCCTCCTCTCTTCTACCGGATGCTGGCATTTTTAAATTTCAGTTTCTGGCGGATCATGAATTCGGGAATGCTTTCTTCTCCTTCGTCTGGAATCGGTATTCTCGTAACCATGGGTTTTTGTTCGCTCATAACCATTCCTTCCGGCCCCTGCTGCGCTAAGATACGCACTGTCCAGCGTTTATTATTAATCATAGGATAATCGGAACGAAGATGAAAGCCTCTGCTCTCCTTACGCATCAGTGCGGATCTTACACCCGCCTCTGTACAGGTAATCATGTTTTCCGCCTGAAGGGCACAAAGGCGCTCATAGTTATAACTGGGAGATTTGCATTGTGCACAGAGCCTTGGCAGATCATTATTTTTCATTTGATTTAACTCAGCTAAGGCAGTGCTTAACCCATCTTCATTTCGTATGGAACCAAAGCCTTTATCTGCCGCAGCGTGAATTTTCTGTATCAGAGCAATGGGATTTTCTCCGTCAGTCCGCTGCAGGGGAGCCTGTATTTTTTCTATAATCTTTTCTATTTGCTCCCAATCTGCTTCTTCCTGCGTGTTTTTCTGCGCGTATTGGGCTGCACAGCAACCAGCACGCGCTCCCTGTACCATCATTTCCGTCGTCGCATCCGCTACGCGGCACGCACCGAAAACCCCACTTCCTGCTTCCCCTGCGGCAAAAAGGCCGGGTACCGCAGTTGCCATATTATGATCAATCTTTATCCCCCCCATTGCATACTCTGAACAAAGTGTAAACTCCAGCTTTTTCTTATCCAGCATCAGCTTTTTAAAATAAAGCAAATCATCGCTATGATAGTAACCATACGGATAATAGTCCTGAAAATACTTAAGCATCTGATTATATCCGAAATCAAAGATAAATCCTGGCAGCCGTACCAACTTCGAAAAATCCATGTACAGCCCTCCATTTTCCATTCCTTTTCCCTTTGCAAGCCGGTGTGACCAATAATAATTATAAATTACTTTATCAAGCTCGCTGCCTTTTGCTATTTTCCGCATAGAAGCGGGAATGGAAATTGCATTGCCCTCACGATCAATTGTACCAATTGGGAGTCCTGTGGAATACAGAAGAAACGGAAGAATAGAACCTTTGCTGCTCTCCGGTTCCACAGCAGTTGGAATAAAAATCATAAATTCCATATCTGCAAGCTGGGCTCCTGCACGGTATGCCATGGCAATTCCATCCCCGGATACTACATCGCTGTTGGTACTGGTAACTGAAAATGGCTGATATCCGCCGGTTCCGATCACTACGGATTTGGCATGAATGAGCACCGGTTCACCGGTATAAATATTGAATCCAACTGCGCCTGCAATTTTGTCTCCGCTTTTTAACAAATCTACAAGCATCGTGTCTTCCACTATCTCAATTCCGGGTGTCTCCCTAAGCCCCTGCTTCAATGCTTTCCCCATCCCCCGTCCTGAAAGCATAAAACCTCCGGGGGCAAAAAACTTCTGTTTTATTTTAGCATGTTCCCCCCACTGATAGCATTGATAGACTACATCCGGACTTTCGTTCACATATTGCTCCACAAGATCCTGTTCTGCAAGAAAGAAGCTCTGTTTAACAATCTGCTCAAATAAGTATTTCTTACTGACAGATGCATCCGCTTTGGTAAAACCAAACTGTCTTGCGCTCTCTCCATCCATGGAATAGGAACCGCCGATCATGATGGTGTTGCCGCTGTTTCCAGCTTTTCCTTTTGAAACAATGGTCACTGAAGCACCCTGCTTTTTTGCGGAAATTGCCGCCAGAATTGCTGCCCCTCCACCGCCTGCACAAAGTACGTCAGTATAAATTTCCCGCTGGTTATTTGTCTTCACGAATCAATGCCTCCTCTAATTGAAAGTCACAGACACGTTCTCCCCCTGTCTTACATCTTGGACGATGGAGCGTCATGCCAAACCCGCCGAATAATATATAGTCAATTTCACAATACAGGGAACCTAATTCGATACCTTTCTCTCCAAAGTCTTCCCATATGTCAAACATCGGACATTCCGTAATTACCATGGGATTTTCCGGATCGCTTTTCCAGCCATTAGAAGGCATATCCCGAACCTGAAAATAGGTCTGGGGAGACTGCGAAAGCCCACGCTCCGACGCTTCCGCTTTCATATCAGATACCCTTTTTTCGCCGAATTTTTTCAATGCTTTCCTGACAGCGGCCTTACCTTGTTCTTCTCCAAGGCAGGCAACCATCTCGTCGGCCATAAAATAGTAGAGTTGTGCAGTTAATTTTGCAAAACGGACGGCCGGATCCTCCATACTTTTGATAGATGACATTTAAACACTCTCCTTTTTCACCAAACTGTTGCGTGATTACATTCGATTTGTACAGATCGTGACCCAATCATACAGCGTATAGTTTATAGTGTCAATAGTCCATTTTAAAAATAGTTTATGTATTAAATTATATTTTTATCGTACGAAATAGTTCCAAAACAGCTAATAATATGCTATTATTTTTGTAACAAGCAGAAAAGGAAGCGGATGAAATGAAAAAAGACCTTGAAACAGAGCGCCTGATAGAGCGTATAAACAGCCTTTCCCACCGTATGATCCGGATTAACCAGCAGTACCACGAAAAGACCTTTCGCAGAATTAAGAATCTTTCTAAAATTGAAATATCCGTTTTAAGTCTGCTGTGCAGCAATCCCCAAATGATCATGCGTGATATGAGTCAACAGCTTCAGGTATCAAAAAGCACCATGACAGGCGTCGTGGACAAGCTGGAGGAACAGGGTTTTGTACAGCGCGTCATCAACCGGAGTGACCGCAGATCCTATTCTCTTGAAGTTACAAAAGAAGGAAAACTGGCACAAAAAGAACATCTGAAATGGGAAAATGAGTCCTATCTGCGTCTCATTGAAGCCATGAGCGCCTGCGATGTACCGGAAACCTATCTTGATCAAACGGAAAAAATACTGGACTTTTTAGAAAAAACGGAAATGAATCACTGATTTCTGCACATAGCGCATAATACTTTAGCGAATATCAAAGAACAGGCCGGCTCCTGTTTTAAAGCAGCCACCCTGTTCTTTTCTATATATTGATACTTTTCAGCTTCATTATATAGTTGGACAAAACCATTCTCTTATGCGAGTTACTGTTTCTGATATAGTCCAAAACTGATTGCTTTCTTAGGACATTCATCCACGCATTCCAGACAGTTAATACATTCCGTATTATCTACTCTTCCAGATTTAGCCATCTCAGCTATATTTAAACCCATAGGACAAATTCTGCTGCATTTGCCACAGGAAACACAAGCGTCAGGTTTCGCCTTCAGCCTGAATCTTGGTATATGAAGAAAGTCTGCAATCGTTTCGCCAATTACCATAAAGGGAGCCATCCAGCAAAGGCTGTGGCACATTCCGCGTCTGCCGGTCATTAACGTGAACAAATATATGATAGACATCACAATTACATATATTATAAGGTACTGTATATTAATGTCCATAAAATACAGGAAATTTGCTTTTAGCGGCCAATTATGTATCCAAAGAAAAACGATGAAAGAAAACCACAACAGCCAGATGATATACTTGGACAGATTTTTCCACTTGCTGTTCCAGTGACGGTTGTTTGCAGCGGAAATAGAATCCTGAACAGCACCTCCAGGGCAAAGCCAGCCGCAGAAAAGCCGGCTTCCAATGACTGAAAACATCAGGAGCAACCCAAAAATCATCGCACTACCATTCAAAACACCTTGTGAGGCAGATAAAACAATTACAAATGGTGATAAAAGAAAAAATGTTATAGGAAACATTAACGCTGAAAAAACTAATATACTCTTTCGAACTCTTTGTCTCATTACAATATACTCCTCTTTTCAATTATTTGCCCGCCTTTTCTTCTATTGCAGTTCGTCAAATTGATTTTAATATATTTTTATGATATAACATTATGATACATTAGTCAATACTAAATTTTCTAACAGTTTTTTATTATTTAATGGTTGATTTAACTTTTAAACTAATATATACTGTCATTATATAAATCTCGTAAGCGTTCACGTAAGCCAACGCACTGTCCAACCTGCCTGGTTGGAGGGTGTGTTTTTTGCGTTCTTCTTTAGGCAGGAATACAAATAAAAAGGAGATACAAGCTATGAGAAAAGAATTGGATTTGGAAACTGACACATTGGAAAGATATCACGCTTACATCGAAGACCTGTATAGTGTAACAGCTTCTCTGCAAAAAAAGAATTTGTAAGCAAAACCGGTTGGAAAGATTTTGTGCCGGTTGTGGATGATGACACGGCCCGCTTTCTGCAATTAATATTGCAGATGAAACAGCCAAAGAATATCCTTGAAATTGGAACCAGCATTGGATTTTCAGCAACCTCCATGGCACTGACTGCCAGAGAGTATGGCGGAACTATCACAACAATTGAATTTGATCCCACCGCTGCCGCACAGGCGAAAAATAATTTTATTCGCTCAGGCGTTGACAGTACCATACAAATCCTGGAGGGCGATGCATGCCAGATTGTCCCTGGCTTTTCAGACTCTTCTTTTGATTTTATTTTTCAGGATGTGGATAAACAGCTTTACCCCTGGCTTCTTAAGGATTGTATCCGGATTTTAAAGCCCGGCGGTGTTTTCGTCGCCGACGATGCCTTATTTCCTGTAATGGACTTAGATCCAAAGTGGGAGAATCAGGTGAAACCTGTGGATGAATTCAATCACCTTGTGGCCAATTCTCAAGAATTGAGCAGCACCCTGCTGCCAATTGGTGACGGAATGATTGTTGCAGTAAAAAAATAATATATCAATTTTTGTAATTATCACAAAATAACAAAACAGGCTGACTTCCTTTTTCTGGAGTCAGCCTGTTTTGTTAACTTTCAATAATATCTAATATTTCTTTCATGGATGCTTGAAATTCAACATCTGATGAATTTTTAAAGATTAACAGATCATCGTTACAGTTTGGATCGTCTAATTCTTCCGGTATGTCAAAATTAACGCCTGCGATATATTCTTCCCAATGATCCAGCTTCCACTGGTCGCGGTCACTGCCTCGTTGAATCATCCTCTGCCTGCATACCTCCACATCCGTCTGAACCCATATTACGGTAAGCTTTGCATTTTTTTTGATCAGCTTCTCCCGCAGATCATTCATGTACCCGGTATCCCGGATTTCCCTTGTAAATGGAGCATTAATCAGCACAATATCATCATACTCTAACGCCTCCATGGCAAGATCGATGATTGCTGAATACTCATAATCCCGGATATTTGCTTCAAAAAAATCAGAACTTCTGTTGTATTCCTGACCTGCAACCACAAATATCTGCTTAGATAAAACAATCAGAGTATCCTTATCAAGATAAACAACATGCTTAAGATTCCTGGCAAGCTGTTTGGATATATATGTTTTTCCGCTTGCGGGTGGAGATGTTACCAAAATCAGTCGTTTCATATTTACCTCTCTTCCATCTTGAAATTTATATTATTGGTATCATATCTCTAATCCTATCAAATTACAGCAAATCCTGCAAATTCTTCTGTGCAGTATAAATTGACTTGTTACCGTTAAATACATAAGCCACGCAGCATACCATGAAAAAATACGGCACATAAGAATATCCAAAAACCTCTGCTCCTATAAAAACAGGAGCTAAAAGAGTATTGGTAGCACTGCCGAAAACTGCCGTATATCCCAATGCGGCAGCAAATTCAACGGGCAAACCAAACAGTACGGCTAAAGCAGCTCCCAGACTTGATCCGATGGCAAACAAAGGGGTAACTTCTCCTCCCTGATACCCTGCCGCCAATGTAATAATTGTTAAAACAAATTTTAAGATCCAATCCCACTGATAAATCTTATTTCCATGAAAGCTTGCAGAAATCAAATTTGTTCCCAGGCCGGAATACCGCCCCATTCCTGACAGAATAAACAACATTACCAGAATTGTTCCTACTATGGTTATTTTTCTGACCGGACTCTCAAATGTTTTATTCAATCTGTCCTTTACCAGTTTTAATCCGTGTGCAAACATTGCACCCACTAAACCAAAAACAATCCCTAACAAAATCATTTTTATAATAAATACAGGATTCATATGTATCTGTGTCTGAAGGTCATAATGAAATTTCTCCAGCCCCAATCCTCTGGAAACCGCATTCGCCACAAAGGCTGCAATAATCGCGGGAAATAAAGCCGTATACTGTAAAGAACCTGCAATCAAAACTTCCAGAGCAAAGAAGCACGCGGCTATGGGTGTTTCAAATAATCCGGAAAATCCGGCTGCCATACCTGTTACCAGAAATATCTTTGAATCAGAAACCATGTTCATTTTTCGCCCTACCCAGTGGGAAAACGTTGCGCCAATCTGTACCGCAACACCTTCACGTCCGGCACTGCCGCCAAAGAGATGGGTCATCCATGTACCGATTGCCGTTAACGGTATTAACCGCAGCGGAATCGTATCTTCTTCCCCATGACCGACCTGGAAGATAAGCCCCATTCCTTTTACACATTTTCCCCCTACCATGGAATATGATTTTACAATTAAAACTCCTGCTGCCGGTAAAAATAATATGAGTGGGAAAAAAAGGCGTTCCCGAACACCGGTTAAAAAAATTAAAATTTCACCAAAGCCTGCGTCAAGTGCTCCTACTACAGCACCAATTACCACTGCGCATATCCCTAAAATAAAAAGCTGTCTTAAATTTTTTAACTTTTCTTCAAACATTGTAATTTTACTCCTTAACAAAAAAATAACTGATCACTTCCGTATATTTAACATAAATATACAGAAGCCATCAGCAAAGTGCGGTTTGGATTTCAAGATCCAGGGAGAGCCTCATTCCCAGTACAATAATAGTACTAAGTTTACTTTCTTTTAAATACCTTGTCAAGTTGATTTCACCATAACTTATCATCTCTTTTCATTATTCTTTATTATAACATCAGATATACTCCTGTAAATAACTGTATAAAAACGGTAGAATCCTGTTTCTAAATGTGATATGCTCTGATAAAGAAAAAAATTGTATTGTTTAAGCATATAAGGAGAGTAAAATTTATGAACTTTGAAATAACAGATACCATTCATGAAACGGATCAAAAATATATCTTTGAAGGCCTGCTGGAATATAATTTAGAAAGAATCGAAGACAAAAACCCCAGGGATCTTGGTATCTATCTCCAGGACGAAACTGGCAGAAAGATTGCGGGACTAATCGGCAGCACCCATGGTAACTGGTTGTCTGTAAAGTATCTTTGGGTGAGCAAAGAATTACGGGGACAGCAGATTGGAAGTGAAATTTTAAAACAGGCAGAAAAAACTGCAAAAGAACGAGGTTGTAAGTATTCATTTTTAGATACCTTCAGTTTTCAGGCTCCTTTATTTTATAAAAAGCATGGATACAGGGAAGTATTTACATTAGAGAACTATCCAGTAACAGGAAAGCGCTATTACTTTACCAAAAATCTTTAGTTGTGGAGGCAGTAATCGTGAAATCCCTTAAAAATAAGGATTTGAAAGTGATAATTAGATATATATTAATAACGGCGGTAATCATTGCCGCTGCTACTGGTATCGGCTGGATTTTTTTAATGATTGGCTTTCCCGAAACAAACATCGTTATTGTTTATCTTCTCTCTATTTTAATAACGGCCCGTTTTACCCGGGGATATACATACGGTATTGTTGCAGCCGTTGTTGCCACCTGCACCTTTAACTATTTTTTTACAGATCCCTACTATACTCTTTCTGTCAGTGATCCTACTTATTTCATTACTTTTGGAATTATGACAATCACAGCAATTATCACAAGCACTCTTACTTCAAAAATAAAGCAAAACGCTTTGGAATCAATAGAAAAAGAAGCGGAAACAAGTGCATTGTTTCATCTTACCAACCGATTAACGGATGCCGCTGATATATCCAATATTGCAAGTATCACCACGGAAACCATCAGCGGTATTATGAATTGCCGTGCTGCCTGTTTGTGCTTCGACGAAAACGGACAACCAGAGCCAAGCTTTATTCAGCAATTAAGCAGTAATAAACAGGTTAGGCGCAAAATCGACGACGCAGCTGAACTGAAGCACCGTATAGAGGGTCTGAGGAGCGGATATGTAATAGACAGCGAATTTTACGACTGGCCAATTTACGGCAGGGAATCTATACTTGGCCTCCTTAGAATACCGAAAGAAAATGCAGTCTCCATGGTTGAACCCCAAAAACGTCTGCTTCGTTCTATGATTGAAAGCACAGCACTAGCCATGGATCGTTTTCGAAGTGCCAGACAGCAGCAGGAATCCAGAGAAGAAACAATCCAGGAGCGGTATCGCAGCAACCTTTTACGGGCTATTTCTCATGATCTGCGCACACCTCTTTCCGGTATCATGGGCACATCAGAGATGCTTATGGATATGACTGAACCACTGGATCCAAGATATAACCTTGCAGAAGGCATCCATAAAGATGCGGACTGGCTGCATTCTCTGGTTGAAAATATTTTAAGTCTGACCCGGCTGCAGGATGGACGGCTCACTATTACAAAGCAGCTTGAAGCAGCAGAAGAAGTCGTTGGCGGGGCTGTCGGTCATATCTTAAAGCGCCATCCGGAATACGAAATTACGGTAGATGTTCCCGAAGAGGTTCTCCTTGTTCCTATGGATGCAAAATTGATTCAGCAGGTACTGATCAATTTACTTGATAATGCAATTAAGCATACTCCCCCCACAGGAGAAATTAAAATTACGGTCAGTCAGGAAAATAATTCAGCCGTCTTCTCAGTTGCCGACTCCGGGTGCGGCATATCAGCATCAGATTTACCAAATATTTTTCAACTGTTTTATACCACCCACTCCGGAAAAGCGGATTCACAGAGAAGTGTCGGTCTTGGACTGCCCATATGTGAGGCAATTATCAAAGCTCATGAGGGCACCATAGAGGGACACAACCGTGCAGGTCAGATGGGGGCTGAATTTATATTTACCTTGCCAAAGGAGGGACAAAATTATGCTAAACCGGAATGAGCAGATCCTGATTGTAGAAGATGATTCACAAATTCGGAATTTTATCTCTTATTCACTAAAACAGGAAGGTTTTACTTATTTAACTGCAGGAACGGCCCAGGGTGCTCTGTCAACACTTGTTTCGGAACAAATTGATCTTATGCTTCTTGACCTTGGTCTTCCTGATTTTGATGGAATGGAAGTCATTAAAAAAGTCCGTGAGTGGTCAGAAATGCCTATTATCGTAGTTTCTGCCAGAGATCAGGACAAAGAGAAAGCGTCTGCGCTGGACAACGGAGCTGATGACTATCTGACGAAACCATTTTCATCCATGGAACTCATGGCCCGAATCAGGGTTGCGCTGCGCCATCTGCATAAAGCGGGCGGAATCCGGTCGCAGACGAACTTATCCGTAGGGGGACTTAGAATTGATTTAGATAAGCGTCTGGTATATCTTGAAGACAGCGAGCTGCACACAACTCCGCTGGAATACAGCCTGCTTTCTTTGTTTTTCAGAAATATAGGAAAGGTACTGACGACTAAGTATATTATCAAAGAAATCTACGGGCCAGGGTATGGATCTGACACCCAGGCTCTTAGAAAACTCATGGCAGGACTAAGGCGGAAAATTGAAGAAAACCCTGCTAAACCACGCTATATTCTGACAGAAATCGGTGTAGGATACCGGCTTTCAGATGTATAAACACAACCTCATTCTTGTTAAAAGACTACTTTTGTACCCCAAAAGTGGTCTTTTTTCATCCTCACAGCATCCTCACAGGAATTACTGGTCTCTCACGCCATGCTCACAGCTTTTTTGTTAGGATAAATGTGTAAGAAATCTGCAAGGGAGGTTCAGATCAATGAAAACAGAATTAAATGAAAGTAAAGAAAATCTTACTGCACTCTGCAAGACGATACGGGATCTGATCAGTATGCAGGACTATCAAACGTGTGAAAGCATGATCTGCCAGGCTATAGGAAAATACCCTCATGCGCCGGAGCCCCATAATCTGATTGGAATACTGCTTGAAAAAACAGGGGACCACCCCGCTGCCATGAAGCACTTCAGAGCAGCCTGGGCACTTGACCCCACATATCTGCCTGCACGGCAGAATCTGGAATGCTACGGCACATTTTTCTCACATGGCAGGTGTGCTTACAATGAAAATGATTGTATAACAGATGACAATGATCATGTCACCAGGAGGAATGAATATGAAAATTCAAATAAACAAGCCAAAAAATGAAAACTACACAATTATAATCGGCTGCGGCAGATTAGGTGCGAACCTGGCAAATACACTTTCCGACAGCAATGAAGATGTGCTGATAATCGACAAGAATAAGGAGGCTTTTCGAAAACTTTCACCAGCCTTTGGCGGACTTACCTTAAACGGCGATGCCACAGACTTAGATGTTTTGCAGGAAGCACAGATAAGCAATGCAACCGCAGTGATTGCTGTTACTAATAATGATAACGCAAACATACTGGTGGCTCAGATTGCCCGCGAAATGTTCCACATTGAACGGGTTATCGCCCGATTATATGATCCGGAAAGGGAGTACGTTTATCGCGAATTTGGCATCGATACCATATGCCCGGCTGTCTTATCCGTAAAAGAAATCGATAAAATATTATCAAGACCGGACATACACAAAGAACCATTACAGGAGGCAGAATCATGAAAACAAAGGTGTTGCTGGTTGGGGGAAGAAGCAAGGCAAAATCTCTTGCAGCTTCGTTAATAAATAAAGGTTATCAGGTAACCGTAATAAATGATACCTTTGAAGACTGTGTGAAGCTGTCTGAAATCGACAGGCTTACCGTCATTCATGGGGATGGAACACGGCCGTTTGTTTTAGAAGATGCGAATGCGGGCGATGCGGATATCGCCATTGCAATGACTGCAAAAGACGAGGATAATCTGGTTATCTGTGAATTATGCAAGAAAAAGTTTCAGGTAAAAAAGACAGTCGCACTTTTAACTGATCCGAAAAAAACGGACTTTTTTTACAAGATGGGAATCGACAGTGTTGTCTGTGCCATTACTGCAATTACCGGCATTATTGAACAACAGGCTTTTGTAGATAAAATAACAACACTGATTCCCATTGGGGAAGGCCGTGTCAACATTGCAGAGGTTCCTATTCCAGATACCTCACCTGCTGTGGGAAAAAAGCTGTGGGAAATTGATCTTCCAAAGGAAGTAATTGTAGGCTGTATTCTCCGCGGTGATACGACCATGGTGCCCAGAGGCGACACACGGATTCTGTCCGGTGATATGCTTGTCCTGATCTCCTCAGATAAACAGGAAATGGCTGCCATTCAGGAATTGACAGGAAGGTGATAACATGACCCGTAAATTTTATAATCGCAGCAATATAGGAAAACTCATGCTGCTGATCGGTATTCTTGTTGCAGTCCCTCTGGTGATAGTTCCATTTTATCCACAGGATGCAATTTATATTGTTCCATTTATGCTTCCATCACTTGGCTCCATAGTACTTGGAAGTATCATCTGCCTGATGAGAAAAAAGGAGGAATCCACGTTTGAATGGCGGTCTTCCATGCAGCGCAGCAGCCTTACAGTCCTGTTTGCATGGGGATGGGGAGTTTTTGTCGGTGCAGGTCCATTCGTACTGGGGGGGCAGCTCACATTTATTCAGGCACTTTTTGAGGCAGTCAGCGGCTGGACAACAACCGGCCTATCCGTTATGGATGTGACCATTACTCCCCATATTTATCTGTTTCACCGCAGCTTTATGCAATTTTGCGGAGGTCTGGGGTTCGTGATGATGATGGTAATGCTTGTCCAGGATAAGCAGTCCATGAATCTGTACAATGCCGAGGGGCATCCGGATAAACTCCTGCCCAACTTAAAAAAGACAGCTCAGACGATTTGTCTGATGTATAACGGATTTTTAATCATAGGAACAGCGGTTTTTGTAATTGCCGGTATGAGCTTGTTTGACGCAGTCAATCACACGATGTGCTCCTTGTCTACCGGTGGTTTCTCAACTAAATTGAACAGCATCGGAGAATATAACAGCTTATCCATTGATATCATTACAATTATACAAATGTTAATAGGCACGACAAACTTTGCTGTACTTCTGCTTTTAACAAAGAGGAAATGGAAACAGGTATTTAAAGTCAGTGAAGTCCGCTTTATGTTCCTTGTACTGCTCATTGCTGTTCCTATTACGGCATTTTCCCTCATAAGCCGCATGAATATGGGTATTTTTGAAGGACTTCGCCGGGCTTTGTTTGATGTTACCTCTGCGCTTTCAACAACAGGCTATTCCAGTATGAGTTATACTTCCTGGCCCCCACTTGCAGTCAGTATGCTGATCCTAACCATGTTAATCGGCGGCGGCATCGGATCGACGGCCGGCGGCATCAAACTGACCCGTGTTTATCTGATGATCCGTACTGCCTTGCAGAATATACGCAAACGCCTTTCTTCACCAAGAAATATATAAACAATCTATTATTTCAGGGCACAGGGAAAAACAGAGATTGATTCCACTCTGGCTGCAGATACAACCGGCTTTGTAACATCTTATCTCTTTCTGTATATTATAGGTACATTGCTGATCACAGTAACTGCAAATTGTTCACTGACTGAAGCCATGTTTGAATTTGCATCTGCCCTCGGCACTGTAGGACTGTCCATCGGCCTTACCTCTCCTGCCACCGGCAATGCAACGCTGGTTGTGGAAATGCTTGGAATGATACTTGGACGACTTGAAATTTTCATTGTATTGATCGGTGTTTATTCCGCTGGCTCTTTGATGAAACAGACACTGGAAAAGTCGAAAAAGCTGATAAACAGAACAGGAAAATAAACACAGAAACAGGAAACACCCGGCATATAAAGCCGGGCATTCCCTGTCAGCATATACAGTCTTCTAAAGGCTTGTACCATTTACAATTCTTCTGGTATTGACTGCTTGAATATATCCGTACCCCTTATCTGTAATTCTTTATTACTCCCAAATCCCAGGTAATCTGCTGATAAGGTCCTGATAAGTTATTTGTACCCTGGATCAAAAAATCAACCCGGTCTATATCATTGATTTCCATCTTCTGATTATAGCCGGCACGGATGAATTCACCGTGAGATACATTGGTCGTCCACCTGTCTGCATTGTATTGTAAATTGCCTCTCCATGCCCACTTCTCAGCCACTCTGTTCCATGGACCTCCGGCACCGTTTGATTGCCATAATTCATAATACCGGCCATCTTTCATATCTTCAATGGCAAGATAGTATTTGCCATCTGCTAAAGACTTATAGACATTTGCACCTTCAAAGGTGTCTGTTATGGCTACGGAAGGCGCTCCCCAGCCTGACGGGAAATTAGAAAGCGAAGTTCTTCGTACATATAATTTATGGGAATTATCACTTGGAGTATTATACATATAAGCATAGGAATTATCACAAATAACATAATAATCCCACCCCAAATTTCCGGAGATGCCAAAGGATTTGGGTCCTGACCATGATCTTGGGTCAGCTATATTCGTTGTTGTTGCGTATGCTGCACCGTGTGTTCCGTCCTGATATACCAGATACCATAACTTTTTCGGTTCAAAATAAAATACCTGAGGTGCACAAAAATAGCTTTCCCCAATCGAACTCATATAGGTGCGCGCAGCATTTTTTAGACCGGCGATGGTGGACGCTGACGTATAAAGCATCTGCCAGCCTCCGCTTTGATTGGCGCCGGTATAAAATACATGATACTTTCCTCCATAATAAACGATGGTAGGATCCTTTGCGCCATAATAATCATAAGGTCTCGCTTGTCCATGAAAAATAACTCTCTCGCCCACATACCATGTGGGATTTGATACTGCTGTTGCACTTAATAACTTCTTCATAAAATACGCTCTCCCTTTATATCTTATTGCTGCCCTTTCCCATTTGCATATTCCCCAGGCTGCCCGATATAATCTTAAGAATCCGTATTTTTCCGCCTCCCCTTATATCTTATGCAGCTGATACAGTAAGTGCTCCCCTGGGGCTGTCAGGCGTACATACAGAAGATGGTGATATGAAAGCGAAAAATGTGGTATACTGAATTGTAAGTGTAATAATTACAAGACGGGGAGAAGATAAATGAAATTAAAACAAAAAAAATTACTTATTTTTTTCGCACTGCTCGCAGTACTATTCATCCGGTATGTAACAGATACATTTGCAGCAGAGGAAGCGATACCATCTATTAATGTTGATGTCATGCTTCAGAATAATGGTTCTGCAGTTATCACAGAAATCTGGGATGTGCGGGGTGTATCCAGCGGTACAGAGTATTATAAGGCTTTGTATAACATGAATGGAATGAGCGTACATTCTTTTCTTGTTTCGGACGAATCAGGTAAGCAATACAAGACTCTGGATAGCTGGGATACCAAACGCTCCAGAGAGGAAAAGTCCGGCACCTGCGGAATATTAAAGGCTTCCCGAGGTTACGAACTCTGCTGGGGCATTGGAAATTATGGTAACCATCAATATACCATACAATATACGATTGAGGGATTAGTCAAAGATTATGGCGATTACGCCGGATTTTATCATCAGTTTATATCAGAGCTTTCAA
>JAEWPQ010000253.1 GCA_023460575.1 Bacillota bacterium | reverse complement strand
CTCACCGCGACTTCTGTAAGTATTACGGCGGAAACCTTGAAAGAAATCGGAAAAATAAAAACCCACTCGGGCAATGCCATACTGGGAGCTGCCATAATCGATGATGTACTTGGTATAATCGCACTCACCGTCATCACCAGCACAACCGATCCAAACGTCAATCTGTTTGCTGTCTTATTAAAAATCGCTGCATTCTTTGTCTTTTCTGCCATTGGCGGTGTTCTGATCTATAAAGCATATTCCCGTTGGAGCAACGACGCGGAACGGGGCCTGCAGCGCCATGTCATAGCTGCCTTCTCTCTCTGTCTTCTCATGTCTTACATAGCGGAACACTTTTTCGGTGTAGCCGATATTACAGGGGCCTATATCGCCGGAGTCATCATATCCAACACGCAGAAATCCCAGTTTTTAACCTCAAAGTTTGACACTCTGTCTTATCTTCTGCTCTCACCGGTATTCTTTGCAAGCATTGGCCTAAAAGTGGAACTTCCTTCCATGACACCTGCCATTGTTCTCTTTGCAGTTCTTTTAACCCTCGCTGCTATTTTAACCAAAGTAATCGGCTGCGGAATCGGTGCAAAACTCTGCGGTTATAAAAATTATCAGAGCATACGGATCGGCGTGGGAATGATTTCCAGAGGCGAAGTCGCTCTTATTGTTGCTGGAAAAGGACAGCAGCTTGGACTCCTTGGCGGAAATTTTCTTGGACCAGTCGTCCTTGTGGTCATTATTACCACCATTATCACTCCCATTATATTAAAACCAGTCTTCCGTCTCGGACCCTCTGTGCCCTTTACAGAAACCAGGCTGGGGGAAAACTACGAGGAGGTTTCCAAGTACAGGTAATTTATTAACAAAGCTCTAACAAACTTTTAGTTGCAATCGCAACTATCTTTGTGTTACACTTAATGTAGAACAGAGTGGGGAGGCAGGGTACGGTTTTTCAGCCATTTTACCTCTATGTCTCCCCGGCTCAAAAAAAAACGGACAACAGGAGGTATTCGCTTGAATCAAAAATTAAAGGAAAAAATTATTGAATCCCTTTCATCTGTTCTGCCCGTTACATGCATTGTGCTGATTTTGTGTATAACAATTACACCTATGCCGCTTGATCCGCTGATGCTGTTTCTGGTAGGTGCAGCTTTACTCATTGTCGGAATGGGCTTTTTTACACTTGGTGTGGATATGTCCATGATGATCATTGGAGAAAAAGCAGGAAACCATCTGGCAAAATCAAAGAAACTTCCCATTATTATTTTTGCCTGCTTCATCATTGGTTTTATCATTACCATCGCAGAACCGGACCTTCAGGTTCTGGCCGGCCAGACTCCTGCCGTGCCTGATATGGTGCTGATTCTTTTTGTGGCAGCCGGTGTGGGAATCTTCCTTGCCCTGGCCTTTTTAAGAACTTTGGCTGGCTGGAACTTATCAAAGCTTCTTCTGATCTGTTACGGAATACTTTTCGTCACAGCCATATTTGTACCAAAAATTTTTCTGGCTGTGGCTTTTGACTCAGGAGGGGTGACTACCGGGCCGATTACAGTTCCATTTATCATGGCTCTAGGTGTCGGACTATCCTCTGTCGGCAGAAGTAAAAATTCCGGCAGTGACAGCTTCGGTCTTGTGGCCCTCTGCTCTGTAGGACCGATTATCTCAGTCATGATTCTTGGATTACTCTACGGTTCCTCTTCTAGCAGCTATGAGCCCACAGTAATTCCTGCCTTTTCCAATTCCCAGGATCTCTGGCTGGCTTTTCAACATGAACTCCCAGTTTATGCAAAAGAAGTTTTTCTTGCTTTGTTCCCCATTCTTCTGTTTTTTGTGATTTTTCAGATACTCTTCTTAAAACTCAGACAAAGACAGGTAATTAAAATACTGATGGGAATGCTGTATTCCTACATTGGACTCACGCTTTTTTTAACCGGTGTCAACGTTGGATTTATGCCAGCCGGTAATTACCTGGGAAAGCAGCTTGCTTCTCTTCCTTATAACTGGATAATGATTCCTGTGGCCATGCTCATCGGGTATTACATTGTAAAGGCTGAACCGGCTGTTTTAGTATTAAATAAACAGGTGGAAGATATTACGGGAGGCGCTATTTCCGAAAAAACCATGATGGCAGGATTATCTGTGGGTATGTCGGTTTCATTGGGACTATCTGTTATAAGAGTTTTAACCGGTCTTCCCCTTCTTGCACTTTTGGTTCCCGGATATGCACTGGCGCTGGGCCTTTCCTTTGTGGTACCGCCCATTTTTACATCAATCGCATTTGACTCCGGCGGCGTGGCTTCCGGTCCCATGACAGCCACATTCCTGCTCCCGTTTGCTATGGGCGCATGTGAAGCAGTGGGCGGAAACATTGTGACTGATGCCTTTGGTATTGTTGCCATGGTTGCCATGACACCCTTAATCACCATCCAGCTGATCGGTGTGATTTATCATTTCAAGACGAAAAAATACGGTTTCCCCGCTGGTATACCCTCAATCGATATGGAACTGGAGTTCATTGAATTAGGAAAGGAGAAAGCAGATGACTTCCAATCATAAAATTTACTGGATTGCGGTCATTGTAGACCGTGGAAAAGGCGAAAAGGCTGCTTCCGTTTTCAAAGAATATCATCAGGATCTGCTTTTAAATGTCAGAGGCCATGGAACAGCCAGTTCGGCGATTAAAGATTGTCTCGGTCTGGATGAACCGGAAAAGGACTTAATAATCGGAGTTGCTGATCAATCAGTCTCCCATACACTTTTATCTGCGCTTCATAAAAAACTGGAGCTGGATAAACCTGGATACGGCATCGTATTCACCATCTCATTGTCCGGAATCAGCGCTGCGGCTTTCAATCTTCTTAAACCCGGCATAACCCGCAATGAAAACCATTCATCTACAGATCATCACAAGGAGGAACGTCCTATGTCAGATACAAACGCGTACGAGTTAATCGCATCCGTCATTCATACAGACCTTTCAAACCCTATTATGGAGGCCGCAAAAATTGCAGGCTGTAAAGGCGGCACACTTATAAAGGCAAGAGAAATGGGCAGTGATTCTTCCAATAAGCTATTTGGAATGACTGTTTCAAATGAGAAAGAAATCCTTCTTATGCTGGTTCCAAAAACAGACAAACAGACGATTTTAAAATCCATCTGTGAAACTGTACTAAAAGAAACCGGAGAGCACGCCATTGCATTTTCTCTCCCGGTTAATGATGTGGCAGGTTTAAACACACTTATAAAATAATAGGTCCCGGTTTAGTTGACACTTAGGCTTTGTGATCTTATAATATATGTATTACACTTGTAAGAACAGGAGATTAAGTATGAGCCACCTTCCGCAAATTTCTGAAGCAGAATATGAAGTGATGAAAGTACTTTGGAGGTATGCTCCAATTAACACCAATGAGGTAACCGAAAAACTGACACAGACAACAGACTGGAATCCCAAGACGATTCATACCCTGCTAAAAAGGCTGGTGCAAAAAGGGGCTATCACCTACACGAAAGAGAGCCGTGTTTTTATTTATACTCCTCTTATTAAAGAGAACGACTATCTGAAGAAGGAAAACAGCCACTTTTTAAACCGGTTCTATAATGGCAGGATATCAGGCATGGTTACTAATTACGTCAACAGTAATCATATATCTGACGAGGACTTAGCTGAACTGAAAAAGCTTCTTTTTAAAGATCATGGGGAGGAATCATAATGATGCTTTTTTCACTTATGAACCGCCTTATGTTAAACTGCGTTGTCATATTTATAATAGCCGGAATCATCCTGCTGACGAAAAAGCTTATTAAAAATCATCTTACCTGGAACGCCCAATACAGAATCTGGTATTTACTGCTTTTTGTAATGATCTTTCCATTTCTCCCCACCTCCATGATTTTAGCAGGTCACGGACTGGGTCTGTTTAGCTGGCTTAGGCACGGTATATCTCCAGTCACATCAGCTGCATCAGCCGCATCTTATGGTGCTGGCGTTTCTGGTTTTATAGAAGATTTTTCAATATCCGTCAGCCGCAGGGCTGTCTTTCATTTTCCTTCCTGTCTGCCGTATATATGGGGACTTGGGATAGGTGTTATGTCGGTCCTGAATATTATTTCCGACTTTAAAATCAGACAAATCACGAAAGCTTCTCTTCCACTGCAAAACAGACGGACCAGACAGCTGTTTGACAGCTGCCTGCGTGAACTTGGAATGAAGAAGAATATTCCGGTATACAGCAGCGCATATTTAAATTCCCCCATAGCTGCCGGCTTCATAAAACCGGTAATCATCATTCCCATCCATATGATGTCAGAATTTACAGAGAGCGAAATACGCTACATTTTTCTTCATGAGCTGTTACATATTAAACACGGAGATCTTTTCATTAACCGGCTGATGGCCCTCGCTCAAACCCTGTACTGGTTTCATCCGGCAGTTTGGCTTGGGTTAAAAGAGATGAGAAAGGACCAGGAAGTTGCCTGTGATTTATCGGTGCTTTCCATGCTGGAAGTAAACAGCTATCTGGATTATGGCAGAACCTTGATTTGTTTCGCTGAAAATATGTCCAGACGCCTCTCTCCTGCTGCCCGGATCGCAGGCTCTGAAAAAGAAATCCGCAGTAGAATCCTCTGCATTGCTGCATACCAGAAAGAATCCGCATGGTTGCGGTGGAAAAGCCGTTTTATTCTGGTTATTGCCGCTTCACTGCTGTTTGCCTTTATGCCTGTCACGTCTGCAGTTGCATCCGGCGGGTCTTCTTACTCTTTTCACCCTGAACACGTAAATCAGCTGGATTTAAGTTCCTATTTCCACGGATATAAAGGAAGCTTTGTCCTGTATGCAGTGAATTCCAATCAATACTATATCTACAATCAGGAAGAGGCATCAACCCGGATTCCCCCTGACTCCACCTATAAAATTTACAGTGCGCTGTGTGCCCTGGAACATGGAATCATTACACCGGATTCCACATACATAAAGTGGAATAAAACCCCCTACCCCTTTGAAGCCTGGAATGAGGACCAGACTTTAGATACCGCTATGAATCACTCTGTTAACTGGTATTTTAAAGCTCTTGATGAAAAAAACGGCATATCTGCCTTAAAAGACTGCATGATGCGCCTGGAATACGGAAATCAGGATTTATCCGGAGGACTTGGCAGCTACTGGCTGGAATCTTCTCTTAAAATCTCCCCGGCAGAGCAGGTGGAACTCTTAACCCGCCTTTCCCAGGGAACGCTTCCGTTTAAACCGGATCATATAAAAGCAGTGGAAGATTCCATTTACCTTTCCGCCAGCCAGGGTGTCTCTTTATATGGGAAAACCGGAACCGGAACCATAGACGGTCAAAACATCAACGGCTGGTTTATCGGTTTTGCAAAATCCAGCGGTGAGACCTATGTGTTCTCTGCCAACATTCATAACAACAGTTCCGCCAACGGACGTACAGCCGCGGCGATTACACTGGATATCTTAAATGACCGTAATATCTACAAACACTAAAACAGAGCTTAAGAAAGGAGATATTTCTCCTGCCTTAAGCTCTGTCTTTTTATCTACTGTACCGGAAGATAAGAATCAAGTATCTGTTTATCCTTCCTCACTACATACCCGCTTCCGCCCCGGTTTTTCACATCCTCCACCATGCTGATAAGAAGCAGCGGTGATTTTGTATCCGGATCTGCGGTAAATACTGAAAACCAGCCAAGCTCCGTGCCTGTGGTATCCCCTTTGGAAGCCTTGATCTCTGCAGTTCCTGTCTTTCCAGCAAGCTTAATGTCAGATCTCATGATGGCATGACCGGTACCATGCTCCGAGCTGACAACCTTAATCAAATCCTCACGGACCAGATTGGCATTCTCAGCAGAGCAGGCTCCCTGAAGCCATACGTTCGGTGCGGCATTCTGTTCTTGCTTAAGAACAGGCTTTATCACATTCCCTTCATTGGCAAACATTGTATAAAGGGCAGCCAGATGTATCGGATTCACAAGCATCTGTCCCTGGCCATAGCCGCTGTCAGCCAGCTGCACTTCTGACTCTATCCGGTCTGAATTGGAATACTGGGACTGGGCCACGGAAATCTCAAAGGGAAGGGGCTGGTTAAATCCCAGCTTATTAAGCCCTGACATAAAATCATCATAGCCAATCTTTAAGGCCGCCTTTGCAAAATATATATTATTGGAATATATAAAAGCATTTTCCAGATTGAGCGGACTGCTGTCATGAAGGGTGGTTACGTAATAGTTCCCCCAGCTCTCATCCTTTCTCCAGCTTAACCCTGTGCTTCCATAATCTTCATTGGGATCAATGGCACCGCTTCCCAGTCCAACTACAGCAGTAATTGGCTTAAAGGAAGACCCTGGAGCAAACTTCTGGCGGAACCGGTTATATAGAGGTTTTCGTTCATCGCTATTTAAAGAATCCCATTTGTCTACAGGCATTCCCAGTATGAAATCATTGTCATCGTAGGAGGGAGTGCTCACAAGAGCCAGAATCTCTCCTGTATGGGGATTCATAGCTACGCTGCAGCTTTTATCTTCCTGGAAGGCATCATAAATTGTGCTCTGAAGCGCACTGTCAATGGTAAGTGTAATATCCGATCCGTCCGTTCTCGGTTTTACCGCAAGCTTTTTCTTACTATTTCCGGAAGCATCTGTAATGGATATGGTACGGCCGTTTGTTCCCTTTAATTCCTTTTCATACAGCCCTTCCATACCGCTTTTTCCAATGACGCTGTCTGTTAAGTAATCTTCTCCCTTATGCTTTTCCAAATCCTCAGACGTCACATTCTGGACGTATCCGATCAGATGGGCTCCTTTTTCCCCCAGCGGGTAAGAGCGTACGGCTGTGTCTGTAATCAGCACTCCGGGAATGGTCAGAAGCTGGTCCTGAAGTTCTTTGTTCTTTATGTCTTCTTCACTGGCATGTTCCGACTGAAGTTTAAAGTCATCTGCCTTTTTTAAGGTTTTCAGCGGAACAAAGGAATCTTCCTTTACCCAGCCTGCAGACAGCTTTTTTTGTATGTTCTCCGGAGATACGGAAAGCAGTTCTCCCAGCTTTTCCACATCCTTGCCGGAATCCTGGCTCATTTTCCCCGGAACCAGGCCAACGGAGGAGGCAGTTCCCTTTCCAGCCAGCAAAAAACCGTTCCGGTCATATATGTTTCCTCTTTTCGCCTTGTCCGTTGCTACTTTGACTTTATCAGTTTTATTAAGCTCCGGAAATATCATACTGTCATTCCATTCCAGTTTATAGCCGGCTTTCTTCTCTTTTTTAAAAACTGCCTGATTAGAAAAACTGATTTTTCCTGCCAGACTGTTTAAACTCATCTGATAAGAGACTGCTGCTTCCTCATCTTTTAGATCAACGCCTGTTATCTCAGCCTTTATATCCTCTGCTTCAATTCCTTCGTAAATGTTCTTATTTCTGGCAGTAAAATCCTCCAGACTGATATTTAGCTGGCTCTGCTGGTCAAGCATACCATACATAGTCCCGTAATCTGCATTTTGTAAACTGGAAATATAATCTGAAAGAAGTGCATCCGGCTTCTTTTTTGACTGATCCTTCTTATTCTCATACCGGAGAAATAACATTCCTCCGGCCACACCAGTCACCAGTATCAATAAGGTGCAGACAGTGCTGAATACAAATCGTTTCATTCTCCGACTCATTCCATTCCTCCTTTAATCCGTACGAAGGTTATTGGATACACCGGAAGCCGTACCGGTCAGAATATTTGCGGTATCTTCCAGATGGAAATAATAATTAAAAATATTTTTTCCCACACCTACCACATTACCGGAGCTGTATCCGTTTGCAATTCTCACAGTTATGGCAATCTGAGGATTGACAAGAGGCGCATATCCAATAAACACACCATGGTTGGGTTTTGTTTTTGACTCCTCTGCCGTACCGGTTTTTCCTGCCGCATCTATCTTTATATCTTTTAAGGTCGCATTGGATTTTACCAGCTCGTTCATACCTTTTGCCACATCATTCCATACAAATTCCGGTAAGTTAACCGTACTGCTTAAAGAAGGGGCGAAGGATTTCACCACTGTACCGTCTCCATCTGCAATCTTGCCGATCATGGACAGCTGATAGCTTTGTCCGTGATTTGCCAGAGTAGCCGTATAGCGGGCAATCTGGGAAGTAGTATAGTTATGGGTTCCCTGTCCAATAGAGGATGGAATCGCATACTGATCAGTCACATGAGGTTTCGCCTCTCCGATCTCAATTCCGGTGTTTTTGTCCAGATCCAGAAGCTGGGCATATTTAATTAAGCTGCCAAGTCCCTTATCCTCTGAGAAGCTTCCGTCTGCCCCCGTTCCCAGCCTGTAGGTGATCTCCGACAGATATACATTACAGGAATTTTTCAGTGCATCCGCGCTGGAAGAGATCACCCCGTGACCGGCACGCTTCCAGCACCGCAGAGGCGGTTCTACCTTATCAAATGCGCCGGTACATAAAACGCTGGTATCCGTCTGAATGACTCCTTCCGTTAAACCGGCAATTACCGTAACCGGTTTAAAGGTGGAACCGGGAGCCGTCAGCTGGCTGGTGGCCCGGTTGAAAAGAGGAAGGGATAAATCCTGTTCCAGCTGCTGGTAATAGGAAGTGTCCATCTGGTTTGCCAGCCGGTTATTATCATAGCCCGGATAGCTGACACAGGCAATTACCTCTCCGTTCTGGGGATTTACAACTACTGCCGAACCGGAACATGGATTTAACGCCAGCTGAGCCGGTGTGATCTCCAGATTGGTGATTTTCTTACGGATAAACTGCCAGGCACTTAACTGGCCATTCATCAGAAGAGGATAATCCGGATCATCCTTTGAAAGAACTCCCTGTTCATAAAGAAGCTGTTCCGTCTCCTTTCCGCTTAAGGTTCCTTCCCCGATCATCGCCTGATAAATTTTCTGTTCAAATTCCCGGTTTTCCGTTATATCCTTCAGCATCTTTTCTTCTGCAAGACGCTCTGCATCCTGGATCTCCGTATACTTTTCATTGTTTTCCAGACGGCTTAGATCCATTTGGCCTGCAGCGATGGATTCAGTTAAGTACTGCCTCAGGCTCTTTTCCTTCCAGTCCCAGGTTCCGCTTCCGTTCAATAGAAACTGGTCTTTCCGCGCCTGACTGACCAAGAAATCCAAATATCCCTGCACCTCCGGACCAAGTGACTGATAAACGGCTCCGGACGCATCAAAGGCAGCGGAAAGCTGACTAATCACTGCTTCCTTTTTCCGCTTAAAATCTCCGTATACCTTTTTTTCCAGATCCGATGCATTCTCTTCTTTTAACCGTTCCGTATCAATAACATGGTTTTGTATCAATGCATAGTAAACTTCGTCAGAGGCGATGCGGATCTGGGATGCATCTGCAGCTTTTGGCATCTCAGCCCTCCTGGTTTCCACCATATTGGCCAGAAGGATTCCGGCAATCTGCTGTTTTAACATCTGATATACCGCATCCTGCAATCCCTTGTCCACCGTTAAATAAACGTCCTTGCCGGTGCCCGGACTGCTGGTGATAACCGGTTCTGTCTTGGGATTTCCAACCACATCGGTATAGAATTCCTGGGTTCCATCCTGTCCCCGAAGCCATTCCTCCATAGATTTTTCAATCCCGCTTTTGCCGATCACCGACTGATTGGAGTAAATATCGTTGTTCTCACCAAGTACCTCCAGCTCATCAGCTGATATTCCGCCTGTATATCCAAGTATGGAAGACATGCTTTCTCCGCCATAGTACACCCGGATGCTGCTGTTTTCCACATCGGCTCCCTGGAGACTGTGCTTTTGCTCCATCACACCTACCATGGCCTTGTCTGATACATCAGAGGCAACCAGATAGGGTAAGTATTTCCGATAAGAATTTAAAGACAGACCGTAACGGATGTTGGCGACCTGTAAGATCTCCCTTGAACTCATGGTCTCAGGCAGCCCGTACTTCTTTTGCTCCTCTTCCGGATAAGATGAATCAATCATGAATTTCTTCTTTCCGCAAAGATCCTCCATGATTTCTGCAGCTGTCTTTTGCGACTGCTCTTCTGTTAAATCCGTAACCTGGCTCTTTCCATAAAAATCTGCCTTAAACCTGCTCAGCTTCCAGCCGTCCACTGTATATTCATAGTTTCCTTCCTCATTCACCGTTATGGGAAGGCTGACATTTAACTTATCATCATCTCCTGCAAGACCAATGAGCTGATAGGCAATTCCGTTTAATGTTTTCTGCTTTTCCTTCTGATTCTTATAATTCCCGGAATCTTCCAGAGTGATGTTATAGGAAAGACGGTTGGAAGCCAGCAGCGTTCCGTTCCTGTCATAGATGTTCCCTCTGTTTCCGGGAAGCCTCTGTGTCTTCATAATGGAGGTGATAAATTCCTCCTGGCTGGCAGCCCCCTCCATGATCTGTAAGTGATATAACCGTACGATCAGTGCCGATAATAAAAATCCAAAAAACATTCCCAATATCAATAATCTGGGAATCTGAAAGGATATGTCTGGAAAGCTCTTATTCTTAAATAAATGACTGCGGCGCATAATTCTCCTTATTCTTACGCTTGTAATATTTATAATATGAAAGGAACAGGGACCCCTTTTTAAACCTCCCTGCAGACTGCTAAATTACTACGTATGTAAGATTTGATTATACACCGGATTGTTTAAGATGTAAACCGTTTTTTCATCTTAATGCCATCTGAAGCCGCTCCATCTCATAGAATTCCCCTTTTAACTCCATTAGTGTCTCATAACTTCCCTCTTCCCTGATTTTTCCCTGGTCTAAAACCACTATCCGGTCTGCTCCTCTTACCGTTGAAAGCCTGTGGGCAACAATAAATGTAGTTCTTCCTTTAATCAGCCGGTCAAGAGCATCCTGAATCTCCCTTTCTGAAATCGTATCAAGTGCAGAGGTTGCTTCATCCAGTATAATCACCCGGGGATCTCTGATAATTGCTCTGGCTATGGAAATCCTCTGTCTCTGACCGCCGCTTAAATTGGCACCGTGCTCTCCAATCATAGTATCCAGCCCTTTCGGAAGTCTGGCAATGACTGATTTTAGGTTTGCGGCTTCTACCGCATGATTCACCTCTTCATCCGGTACATTTAAAAGTCCATACGTAATATTTTCCCTCACAGTACCTGTAAAGAGAACCGGAGTCTGGGGAACTACCGAGATAAATTTCCGGTAACTTCTTAAATTAATGTCACTCATATCGGTTCCGTCGATGAAAAGGCTGCCGCTGCCAGGTATGATAAAACCAATCAGCAGATTCAATATGGTGGTCTTTCCAGAGCCGGATTCTCCAACCAGCGCGATGGTTTCCCCTTCCTTTACTTCCAGATCAATTCCGGAAAGAACCCGTTCACTGGAACCTTTATAGGAAAACTCAACCTGCTGAAAGGTGAACCTGCCCTTTAATTCCTTCAGTTCTCTCTTTCCCTCATTATGCTCCACATCATCGGAAATTAAAACCTCGCCGATGGAAGTAACCGATTCAAGTCCCTTTGTCAGAATGGGAAGCAGATTAATAAGCCCCGTAAACTGGTTGACCACCGTGGTAAAGCTTGCCTGATAAAAGGTTACATCGCCGATCTTTATGGATCCCTTCCAGGCCATATATCCGGAAAATCCCAGACACAGAGCCTGAAACACCTGAAATACGCACCAGCTGACTGCCCCAAAATGAGCCTGTACCATGTCCAGCCGGTATCCCTTGTCTGCAGTTTCTTCCAGCTGTTCCTTGATTTTATCGACTTCCTGCTGTTCCAGCGCATGGGCTCTTGTGACAGGAACCAGCTCCACCATCTCCATTACCCGGGCGCTGGTCTCCTCCATCTCTCGGCGGAATGCCCTGTTTTCGCTGTGGATTCGTTTGCGGAATGCAACCACTGTCACCGCTGTCACCGGAGCCACCAGAAGAAAGAACATAAGCACGGTCCTGTTTTTTACGGCTGTAATACCCAGAGTGATAACCAGATTCATCATAATGTTCATCAGATTAACAAACAGCTGGGAAGATAAAGTCTCTACTGCCTCCACGTCACGTATGATTTTGGACTGGAGCCTGCCTGACTGAATCTCCGTGTGATAGGGAATGGACAGTTCCTGAAGCTTCCTGACCAGAGCGCCCCTTAACCCGGCCTCCGTTTTACGTATTACCTGGTTTTTGTATTTGTTATGAAGCCAGTTTGCCGGAAGATGAACAGCCAAAAGCCCCAGCCAGACTGCCACGTTTAAAAGTATTGCATGCTTTCCCTTGTCTCCTCCTGCTATGGCTCCGTTGATCACATTGGCAGTCAGCAGCGCAGCAAAGAGACTGGGGGCGTGTTTAATAACAAAAAAGAAGGTGGAAAGCAGAAACTTATGGTACTGCCCCTTATAAAATCCCAGCAGCACCATAACCGAACGATTTCCGTACCTCTTATAACAGTCCACAAACCGGTGTTCCATTTTCTCATATTGATCCATTGTCTTCTCCCTAGGAAACATCAAGTCCCTGATTTTCGACAGGAACATTCCCATTGTCTAACAGGTCTGCATAAGGTTTTCCCAGTTTTTTCAGTTCTTTACAAAGGAATCCCGCCATGATGACTGCTCCCTCCGGCTTTAAATGAGTATTGTCCTTCGGCCACATGAAATACGCTTTCGAAGCTAAGTCGCCTACTGCTTCCAGATAAGCTTCCGTAACAGCTGTTAAATCGATTACCGGAACGCCAGCTTTTTCTCCGATCTGCCTTACCGCCTCCGGATAAGCTCCATGGCTGCCGGGAAGAAATTTACCCTGATCATTAAAAAGCCTTCTGGCAATCGGGGTAATAAGTACAGGATAAGCCCCTTTTCCTCTTGCCGCCTGAATGAATTTCATCAGATTTTCTTTAAATGTGGTATCCGGATCTGTATGGCGCGCCGGATCATCCTTCTCATCGTTGTGACCAAACTGTATAAAGAGAAAATCACCCTCTCTCATCTCCTTTTCCATGAGAGCCAGACGCCCCTCATCCAGAAAAGATTTAGTGCTTCTCCCATTCTGGGCAAAGCTTTTCATCTCCACACCGTCTGCCAGATAAAGAAGCATCGCCTGTGATAACCCCGTCTGAGGGTATGTGGAGGCTTTATTAAATTTTACCGTGCTGTCTCCAGCATAAAAGATTGCTGCCATTTACGTACACTCCATAAGCTGCTCCTGTAAAACGTTTTCCTTTTGTAAGGCCTTCCGAACAGATGGAAGTCACATCGGTCCACCGCCACAGGATTTTATTATTTAATAGAAAGGTTCTGTTAAGACCGTCTGTCTCAACCCGTAACAGGACATGCCCGTCAAAGGAATACTCTTTGCTTTCCGTCCTTACATAGGCATTGTCCACATATTCCGATACAAATATCTGATTTTTTGTCACACCAAATTTTATGTAGGTGTTTTCATCATAATAAAGTGTGATACCCCCATCGGAGGTATATTCTTCCTTCTCTTCTTCTGGTATCCACATCTCAAACTCTGCGTGGAAGCAGAAATCAGGCTGAAATTTAACAAGAAGGCTGCTGCACTCTCTGCTGCATAAATCCAGTCCGTCTCCTCTGATCCACAGGGTTCCGTCTTTCTCTGTCCGGACCCGGCTGCTGTCCCTGATCCTTGGGGAAAGCCAGCCTTCCTCCGTTTTGCAGGAAGCGGGCTTTCCTGACTCATAGGGAAACGGAAGGGGCGCCATATAGGAAGGTCCTCTTCTTCCGTTTACCACAGGCCACCCATCTGCCGTCCAGGTAATTTCATCGAGACAGGTTTCTCTCCCAAGCATTCCCCATGTCCCGTCAATAAACCGTGAGCATAAATACACCATAAACCATCTGCCGTCAGGCGTCTCAACCGGTTTTCCATGACCGCAGCACTGAATAGCACCCATTTCATCCCATTGATGCATGACAGGATTGTACGGACAGTTCTCATAGGGGCCGTATAAGTTTTCAGATCTGGCAACCGTGATCATATGTCCTTTTCCAGTTCCGCCTTCTGCCAGAAAGCAATAATAATACCCATCCTTTTTTATCAGATGAGGTCCCTCCGGCGCATGACCGGAATGCCCGTACCAGATCAGTTCCGGCAATGACAGCAGCTCTTTTCCATCCTCTGAAATCTCCATAATTCTGGCACCCCGGTTAATGAGCATATACCGTTTTCCATCATCGTCAGTAAAAATGGATGGATCAATTCCCAGTACATTGTGAATGACCGGTGTCTCATAGGGACCTGCAGGATTATGGGAGCTGGTAACTATCTGGGTCTGAATAAAAGGCGCATTATCATTGTTGCGCAGAGTTGCACAGATATAAAATCTTCCGTTATGACAGCTGATGTCCGGCGCCCAGAATCCCCGTCCGCCTTCCAGCTTTCCAAGATGTTCCTCTGCCCATTTCTCATCTGTGATCCCGTAACCGATGGTTTCCCAGTGGATTAAATCCCTTGAATGGGAAATGGGAATGCACGGAAAGAAAAGGAAGCTGGAATTGACCATATAGTAATCCTCTCCCACACGTATAATACTGGGATCCGGGTGCATTCCTCTTAAAACCGGATTGCGGTAGCATTCCTCACGGGAAAAACCGCATACACCTTTAAAATATTCTTCCAGCGGGGTCCCCTCCGCCAGATCATAAGGCGTACACAAGGACTGATTGGCCCATGTCGGATCCATTCCGCAGCGCTCCACAAGATACTTCACCAGCTTCTGATTTTTTCCTTCTACCGCATAGTGGAGAAGGCTGTTCCCTTCCTCATCACAATCCTCTGTATTGAAGCTGTGATCAATCAGATGGACAACCGCATCATAATCTCCCCGCTTCGCCTCCTCAAAGGCCTGCTTTGCTGCCGCTTCTGTCTTCGATGTGTATAAATTCATATTCCCCGTACCCTTCTGATCTGCTGTTATTTTTATTTGCGCTCCAAAGACAGAGTTTCGCTCCTGTCCAGGTCGCCCGGCACAGAGGCTGGGGGCTTCCGATAAAGGTATAGCGGATTCCATCTGCTGACCAGGAAAAGCGGTACGTCTTGTCAGAGAAAAGCTCCATGCGCAGATAAACCGTATCATCCTTATAGGAACAGGAACTCACAGTAATTTCCTGTGCCTCTCCAAGCAGCTCCTTATTGGTTACTTTTCCTGTATAGAGCATAAGGCAGTTTCCCTCACCGGTCCTTTGGATACCCAGATAGGCATAGGAATGTCCGATCATGCCAATGGAGGCCATATCCCCCTCCTGTTCCCAGTTAAGACGTACCTTGGTGACGACAGTAAATGTCTTGTGCTGTGGAATCTGGGTCATGGCGTTGGGCGCATACCACAGAAGATTTTCCCTGAAGGGATTTGACAGACAAAACAGCCGGATACCTTTATGCCCATCTAAGGAGTAAAAGGACTCCCTGGGATTTGCCTGCCACTGCCACTGAAGACTAAGTCTTCCGCTTTCAAAATCATCCGACTGGGCAATTTTATACTGCGGCTGTCCTTCTGCAGGAACCTTCCACTCCTTAACCGGCTCCCCGATTCCATCCCCGTTCTGATCCGTTCCGATGAAGGGCCAGCCGTTGTGAAAACACATGGGCTGCAGATGAACAATCCGACCAAGCTCTGTTACATCCTGAAAATGGATAAACCAGTGCCTGCCGTCCGGCGCGATGACCCAGCCGCCCTGATGAGGCCCGTTTACGGGTGTGTTTCCCTGGTGCATCACAATCCGGTATTCATAAGGTCCCTTTACGGACCTTGCTCTTAAAACAGACTGCCAGCCGGCAGCCACGCCTCCTGATGGCATGAGTATGTAATAGTATCCCTGATCATAATACATTTTGGGACCTTCCGTAGTAGGAGCCATCTGCTCGCCATCAAAGATGGTAACCGGCTCTCCTAAGATTTCTCTGCACAGGGGATCGATTTCCACCAGATCCAGCCGGTGTTTGATCCCGCAACGGCTGTTGGCGTAGGCAAATACCATGTACGCCTTTCCATCCATATCCCAGAAAGGACAGGGATCAATCCAGCCTTTCACCTCATGAAGGCAGTGAAGCTTAAAATCTCCATAGGGATCTTTTGATGTGGCTACATAAATCCCTTCATCAGGAAGGGGAATAAAAACGTAAAAGGTACCATCATGAAAACGGATAGAGGGCGCCCAGGTACCGGAACCGTGTGCCGGCTGCTCATATTTTTCAAAAGGCAGGGAACGTACGCAGTGATTGATGATTTCCCAGTGAACCAGATCTTTCGAATGCAAAAGGGGTACACCTGGAAAATAAGTAAAAGAAGAGGCTACCATATAATAATCTTCTCCCACCCGGATTACATCGGGATCTGAATAATCGGCATATAAAACCGGATTCTGATACATTGACATCGCCATTACCTCCCATACTATATTCAGTCGAAAAAAGGAGCAGAAATTCTGCCCCTCTTTCTGCCTGATCGTTATTCCTTTACGGCACCGATATTAACACCCTGGATAAAATACTTCTGGCAGAATGGATATATTATCATAAAGGGAAGAATTGCTACAATAACAGCTGCATTTTTAACTGTATTCTCAGTTGCACCTCCGATTGCCTGGGGCAAATCACTTCCCATTATAACAGATCTTAACTTCATCTGGAAGTTATATAAATTATCATTTGTTATATAAAGTTTATAATGTGTATAATCATTCCAATAGGAAACGGCATACATAAGACCGATAGCTGTTAACGCCGCTTTTGATAAAGGCAACACGATTTTAAGAAATACACCCATCGGAGAACAGCCGTCAATTTCTGCTGATTCAAATAAACTGGTGGGAATACCCTCAAAGAAGTTTCTCATAAGAACTATATTATAAACATTAATAGCCGGCATAAGAATAACCACTAATAACGTATTTGTTATATGAATTGCCTTCATAACTAAATAGGTAGGAATCATACCACCGCTGAAAATCATAGTAAACAGCAGCATATTTGCAAATAGTGTCCTGCCCGGCATTTTCCACTGAATTAGCACATATGCCCCAAGGGTTGCAATGGTAAGACCTGTAAACGTTCCTACTATTGTAGTAAAGCAGGATACCAGAAACGGTCTGTATAGAGTTGGATTGGTAAACACGGAAATATATCCCGCTAATCCAAATTTTTCAGGAAATAATTTCATACCATATGCTGTCTTTAAATCAAAAGAATCAATTAATACTTTATAAATGGGGATAATCATGACAAGGCTTATAAGCACGAATATTATCACCAGCGCATAATCAAATGCTGTCGCTTTCTTTTTCATGTTTTCCCTCCTACACAATTCCTCTTCCTCTTACTTTGTGACTGGCCTTGTTGCATACCAATACTAATAAGCAGCCCACAAGTGAAGCAGTAAGTCCTACTGCTGTGGTGTAGCCATAATCAGGAAGTGCACCGGAATTAAATGTCTGCGTATAGATGTATGTATGCAGTACATCTGATTTTTGAATAACTGCGTCGTTTTGCATAACAAATACAGACTCAAATAAGTTCATGACCTTTGCAAGATTCAGAATTAGTACCGTGATAATGGTGTTGTAAAGAGCCGGCATAGTAATATAACGCAGCTTGTTCAATCGACCTGCACCATCCATGGCAGCTGCTTCATAAAGTTCAGGATTGATTCCGGAAAGAGTTGCTATAAAAATTATGGTTCCCCAACCAGTATCTTTCCAGACGTTAATGACATAAAACATAGTGCGCCACCATACTTTGTCTGCCAGAAAATAAATTCCTTCACTCACAATACCGAATTTCAGCAATATAGAATTTACTAATCCTGCGCTGGTCGGAGAGAGAATTAAGGTAAAGACGGAAGCTGTAACTACCCATGACATAAAATGAGGAAGATACACGATCGTCTGAGTTATCTTCTTGAAGGTTGCGGATCGAAGCTCATTAAGCATAAGAGAAAGTGCAACAGCCGTAAATGTATTTAAAAGAAGCTTAACAACACTTAACGTAATGGTATTACCAAAGGCGTTCCAGAACCCCGATATTTTCATCATCTTTTCAAAATGGGCAAGGCCTATAAATACAGGCTCTTTGATTCCCTTATAAGAATAAAAGGCATATCGGATACCAAACATGGGAAGATAGTTAAATACTATTGCAAAAATCAGCACAGGCAAAAACATCAGGTAAAATCCCTTATAGTACCGAAGCGAAACCAGCAACGGCCGTTTATTGTTGCCTGCAGCTTCCGCTGCAGGCCCTTTCTTTTTTGTATTCATACCGTTAACCTTCCTAAACCTATTTTGAAGCTCCTAATTCATTTAAAGAGTCTACAATCATCTTAGACCACTCAGCACCGCCCTCTTTTTCAAAGCGCTCATAAGCCTCATCGATAGAAAGTCCCTGAACAACAACATCTGCAACGATAGAGTTTTTCAGCGTAGTCAAATCACCATTATAAGTTGCCATTACTTCTGTTGAAGGAATAATGGTTGCCTGATGACAATTTTCATTAAAAATCTTTTGAGATACTTCTGCTTCTTCCTTAACAGTATCTTTTCCCGGATCATTCTCCCACTTGGCAAGTGCCAGAGTCGGATCAAGGTGCTGCTTTGTATACTGTGTCCCAGGCTGTTCCAGACTTTCTCTGGTATGAAATTCACCCTCCGCATAGGTCTTATCAAGAATTGTCTCAGCTTTTGTAGACCAATGAACATCTTCTACACCGTAGCTCCAAAGCATCTGCATATCACCACCATCAAGTATGGACTCGATAAAATACTTGAAAACTCCCTCTGGGTTTTCACATGCAGACGTAATTGCCCATACCGGAGCAGTACCCTCTTCATAAGTACCAACTTCTTTAATGGGCTTTAACGGAATCAATTCACCATCTTTTCCATTCGCTTCCAGATTGTTCTTTAAGTTTGATGCCCATGTACCTGCCCAATAAGTAAATACGCCGAACTTATCTTCATAGAATTTATTGCGGCAATCTTTTGTTCCGTTTGTCAAAGTTTCCTTATCAATATATCCTTTAGAATATGCATCTCTCAACCGCTCCAGAGCACCTTTGAAATTTTCCTTTGTGAATCCATCATACCAGACGCCATCCTCACCCTTTGCAAAGTTTGGCTGTGCATCCTGATAAAACTCAGGAAGATAATTGGAAGAAGGATCTCCTCCCTTCGCCCCCATCAGACCAGATGCTGAAACACCATATGTATCTCCGTTGATTCCATTTCCATCCGGATCACCTTCTGTAAATGCTTTCAACATATTCAAATATTCTTCATAAGTAGTGGGAACCTCTAATTTGCAGTTATCCAGCCATTTTTTCTTTACATAAGTGAGACAACCGCCTCTTCTTGCATCCGGGAATCCATAAAGCTTACCATCAATCTTTGTAGCTTCGATAACATCTTCCCCTGTCACACGGCCAGAAGCCTTCAACTCTGAATTTTCCCAGGCTTCTGTCATATCCCACAGGGCGCCTTCCTCCGCGTAACCAGTATAATAACTTCCATTTAAAATAATAACGTCAGGCCAGTTTTCCGGACCAGAAGCAAAACTCTGTCCCAAAACATCAAAATAAGCATCGTGGTCGGGTTGTATTATCTCCAGATCAATTCCGGTTAGTTCTTCCCATCTCTTCTCAAAAGCATCTCTGTTATTTGCCTTTGTCGTCACAGTTGAATTAACCATAATGGTAATCTTCTCCGGCTTTTTCACTTCGTTCTCCGCTTTGCTCTCTCCTGCCGAAGAACCACTTTCCGTATTCGTACCTGCACTTGTTGCCTCAGTTCCTGTTTTTTTGGTTGAGGAACAGCCGCTTAAAGCTACAGAAGCAGCCATGGTAACCGCCATACCAGCTGCAAGCATTTTTTTAACTCTCATTTAGAACCTCCCAAGATAATTGTTTTTGTTATTTGGTGGTGCGCACCTTTTTTGCATTGCCATCATAGCATCCCGTACGAACAATAACAACGCACATTATTTACTATCGTTGTTCATTTTTCGCTAAACAGCCTGTTTTCATTGGAGATTATTATGCACTTTTTATATTTCATGTTTTAGCCCATACCGGATTCAACATAATTATATATGAAGTAACTGAGGTTGTTTTTGAGTACATATTTTACGTTCTATGTACAGATCTTAATGTAAAGGGGTGAACCCAATTGATTTTACCATTGTTTCATACTATAATTTTTAATATGAAAAAAGGATGGTGCATATGAAAAATCGCAGACTCACATTAAAATACAGTAAAAATATGTCCTACAAAAATCAGCTTATGCTGTCCTATACTTTAATTCTGGCAATCATCCTCATGATCGGAGTTATCCTTTACTCTCTTTCCTATCGTCAGGTAAAAAACGGTATCTATCAGCAGAACCGGCTCAGTCTTTCTGCTTCTGTCACGCAGCTTGACAATACAATGGAACTGATGAATGCATCGGTCAAGCAGATTACGGCCAACAGCCTTTTTAATAACCTGATTAACCAGAAAAACAGGGATGACTCCTCTTTCTATTATCTCGGTTATAAGACCCAGCAAAGTCTTAAATCCATTACGCCGGTAGAGCTGCTGCTGCCAATCAGCAACTCTTTTATTTATATTGAAAAATCCAGCTATGCCATCTCTCCGATACTGTTTTCGGATTTCGATTTTTTCATCTGGCATAATACAAAGTACCCCATCGATCCGTCACAATTTTCCAAAATACTGGTGGATCCGGAGTGCTGGAACAAATTTATTCCTTTTGAGCAGCTTGGCACCTCGTCAATGAACTTTCTATATATATATCCTCTGACATCGGTCTCCCAGGTTGCCAATCACAGCAGTTCCGTAATCTGCTATCAGTTTGACTACGAAAAGATAATGGAATATTTTTCCAGCATTAATTTTTATAACGATGGATATCTGGTTGCTTACGACAAAAACGGCAATCAGGTGTTCCTTCTTTCCGGGAGCAGTCCTGTTATTGAGTATGACACACTGAAAAATATGACCTTTGACCATAATATTGCTTATTTTACCCAGGGAAAAGACATGGAGGAAATGTTGGTCACCACCGTCACATCTTCTTATAATAACTGGAATTACTACCTGATACAGCCGGAAGAGAAGGCCTACTACTCCATCACCCCCTATCAGCGCTTCTTTACTACAGTTACTTTGGCGGCCATAATTCTTGGAGGAATTCTGGCAGTGATCTTTTCATCCTTTGGTAACAAAAAGGTTTTAACGCTGTCCAATGAACTAAATCGAAAAGAATCACTGGCAAGCTCTCTGAACCTTCTTGTGGAAAAGCAGAAACCGGTTGTTGCGGAATCCTACATGAGACGAATCATGGAAGGAAGCATCACCAATAACATAGAGATGCAGTATATCATAGATGAACTGGGTCTGGAACGGCCTGATACAAAATTCCATGTTTTGTATACAGAAGTATCCCCGTCAGAGGAATCCGACATCTGCCCCAAAGACTTAGAGTTGTGCTTCGAAAACTACGATATGCTGGTAAGAGAAGCGCTCCGACGCTATTATTCGGATACCGGATATATTTACAAGCCTTCAGACCGTGCATTTGCCGTACTGATCGCTTCTGATAAATCCATGCAGGTTGAGCAGGCGTTAATCAGAGACAGAGACATCTTCCTTGCCATGCATAAGGAGCTTCTTGAAAAATATGGAATCTGGATCCGGGGCGGGTTAGGAGGCAGAAACGGTCTGATCTCCTATACGTGGAAATCCTATCAACAGGCAAAAGATGCAAAATCTATTACCACTACGGAAAAATATATTTTAAGCTGCAACGATTTTTCAAAATCAAATGATGTGTATTATTTTCCAGAAAGTCTGTCCATCCAGTTAAGCGGTTTTATCTCTACCGGCAATAAAGACCAGGTAAGGGAACTTTTTAAGCTGATCCGGAAAGAAAATTCGGACATGCGCAGTCTCTCCTTTACCCAGCAGAAATGGCTTTTATCTGATATCCGGGCCACTGTCTTTAAGAAGAGGCATACCGTTTCGGAAGAAGGACTGGATGAGAATAAACTCAGGCTTTTAGATATGATCGACAAGCAATTTGAAGGAGAGATGAGCCTTGACAGCTTAAATACCATTGCCTTTGAACTTTGTGATATCTGCGGCACAGATACGGAAAGCAATGAACTGATCATTAAAATACAGGATTACATCATCAACAATTACCATGATTCCGACCTCTGTCTCACTAAAATATCCGATGAATTTGGAATCTCAGAAAACTATTTCAGCTATCTCTTTAAAAAAGAGGTATCGGAAAATTTCTCTACCTATTTAGAGCGGCTCAGAATGGCAAAAGCCAAGGAAATTATACTGGAGACCGATACCAGCCTTTCCACGCTGTATCAGTATCTGGGCTATAACAATGCTGCTTCCTTTAGAAGGGCATTCAAAAAGAACTATGGTGTATCGCCGAAAGAAATGAGGGATAAGATAAATGCATAACAACAACCACGTACCATCTAAGGACCGCATGGAATCGCTCTGGCTCAGGCTGAAAGAAAGCGGGCTTCCCATTCACAGTTTTCTGGCCGAACAGGGCGGGAATCTTCTTACAGAGCACTATCAGGCCCCCTATACCCAATCGGACTTACACCGCATGTTCTCCATCACAAAAAGCTTCTGCGCCCTGGCTGTGGGATACCTTCTGGAGGACGGACTGATTGCCCTTACAGATCCCATAACCGGATATTTTCCGGAATATTTAAGTGGGCAAGAAACAAGCCCCTGGCTTCTTAACATGACCATAAAGCACATGCTGACCATGCAGACCTGCCACTCTGCAACCACTTATAAGATTGACAGACAGAAAAACTGGGTGGAAAGCTTTTTTATAGTTCCTCCCACCCACAAGAGCGGAGAAATCTTTCTTTACGATACTTCCTCCGCACATACACTGGCAGCTCTGGTAAAAAAACTGACAGGCAAAGGAGTTCTTGATTATTTAAGAGAAAAATGTCTGAATGAACTTGATTTTTCCAAAGAGGCATATATCATAAAAGATCCGTTTGGAAGCGAAATGGGAGGCTCCGGACTGATGGCCCGCCCCCGGGATTTATTAAAGACCGGAAGGTTTTGTATGGATACAATCCGGCATGGAAGCGGGATTTTTGCAGATTATTTAAGAGATGCAGTTTCCTTTCAGGTTCCCACCGCTCATTTTGGACAGACACTGGACGAACAGCAGGGATACGGCTATCAGATCTGGCAGATACGAAATGGCTTTGCAATGTACGGGATGGGCGGTCAGTATGTTCTTTTTTATCCGGAACTGGATACAGTTATAGTCATTACGGCAGATACCCAGAACATCAGAGGCGGACAGCAGAAAATACTGGATATCATTCATGATGAACTAAAAGAGTTTTTAAACCCTGTCCCCAATCCTCCCGCCTGTTACGTACCTTCCTTCCACAATGCTTCTTACCGGCTGCTGCCTGGAAGCCAGGGATTTACAAGGCTCTCCCTTTCCTTTGATTCCAGAGAAGGCAGTCTTACCCTGTGGGGACCGGGTAAGACATACAAAATTCCCTTCTCTTTTACAGAACCTGCTGTGAGCATCTTAAATGGATATGAACAAAGGATTGCAGTAAAAGCTCTGTGGTCAGACTCAAGAACCCTATACCTTCCGGTTTCCGTGGTGGGTGAATACGTCGGTCCCATACACCTCCTTTTAAGTCTGTCGGAGTACGGCATAACCGTCTGGATGAAAAAAGTGGAAGAATCTCTTTTCCATGAATTCACCGGATTTTTAAACGGTATAAAGGAGTAGGAATCTATTTCATTATATCCTCACCTCTGGCAGCCCTCGCTACAATACCGGACGAGGCCAGAAGCGCGATCAGGTTTGGAAATACCATCAGCGCATTAAACAGATCCGATAAATTCCATACAAGCTGAACCTTTAAAAATGATCCCAGAACCAGAAACAGCACAACGATCAAGGCATAGATTTTTGTTGCTTTTGCGCCAAAAAGGGCCTTCACATTTACCTCACCGAAAAAGTACCAGCCAATGATTGTTGAAAATGCGAAAAACAGAAGGCATATAGCTACAAACGTACTCCCAAGGGAACCAAATGCTTCACTGAAAGCTGCCTGTGCAAGAGCAGTTCCCTGAGGCGCTCCTTCCACTCCCGGAGCCAGTCTTCCCGAGGTGAGGATAACCAAAGCAGTGAGATTAAGTACCACAAAGGTATCGATAAATACAGCCATGATCGCCATGACACCCTGATCCTGAGGTTTCTCTACCTTAGCAATTGCATGGGCGTGAGGAGTAGAACCCATACCTGCCTCATTGGAAAAAAGCCCTCTTGCAACTCCATAACGCATGGCTTTCTGAACTCCGATTCCTGCAGCACCTCCAAGCAGTGCCTGGGGACGGAATGCTCCAATCACAATGGAGCTAAGAGCAGGCAAAACAGCACTGTGATTTATAACCAGCACAATCAGACATCCTATAATATAAAATCCGGCCATAACCGGTACAAGTTTCTCTGTCAGAGAAGCAATTCGCTTGACACCGCCCATAAAAGTAAATGCCGCAACCGCTGCAATCAGGATCCCCACAATCACAGGATTCAGACCAAACGCTGTATGAAAAGCCTGACCAATGGAATTTGCCTGAACCATATTGCCGGTAAATCCCAGGGCAAAGATAATTGCCATGGAAAAAAATACCGCCATTACCTTTCCTGCAGTTCCTTTAAAACGGGCTTTGATATAATAAATCGGACCTCCCGTTACTTCTCCCTGTGAATTGACTGTTTTATATTTTTGAGCCAGGACCGCTTCTCCATAGTTTGTTGCCATACCAAAAAATGCACTCACCCACATCCAGAATATCGCTCCTGGTCCTCCGGAATAAAGCGCTGTTGCACAGCCTGCTATATTGCCTGTGCCTACCTGAGCGGCAATTGCCGTAGTTAAGGCCTGAAAGGAAGACATTCCATCTTTGCCCGCATTCTCGCCATGCAGCTTAAAACTGCCGAACAACCTCTGAAATCCTTCCCCAAATTTTCTGATCTGTACAAACCGGGTGCGTACAGTAAATAAAATTCCCGTTCCCACCAGCAGATACAGTAAAATGCTGTTCCAGACAATGCCGCTGACTTTATCAACCAGCTGTGTAAATTGTTCCATGTGATAGACCCTCTCTTTTTTTTACTAAAAAAAGCCAAACCATACGGGATGATTTGGCTCTGAAAGCAAACAAATAAGGGCATCACTGCCGCTAACGTTTGAACTTAAACTCTGTCCTTTTGCCTGAGAGATTAACGCGGTCTCCCGCGCCTTGCACCTTCGGCACTCATTCATGAGATTCTCCAGAGCCACATCCATTCATAGTCCTTATCCGGCAATCCGGATGCCTGAGAGTGTTACTCCTTCGGCAGACAATCGTCATTTTCCTACGAACTTCACTTGTTGGTATGATACTTTTTTACTTTACCACATTAACACAGCCTCTTAAGAATGTCAAGCCGATACTTTACTTTCTTTTCTCTATACACTTCATTTTCTTTTCTTTCTGTGTAAAAAAACAACTCCACTACTTAATTAATTTTTATAATCTGGTACAATGAACATAACAATATTTTTAATGGAAGGAGTTGTCATTTTGATTATTCAAACCCATAAAATCAATGAAAATGAATCCACCGGATTTTTTACTGCTTATCTGATCGAGGATTCCAAAGAGCTTTTACCCGGTAAAAAACGTCCTGTGATGGTAATTGCGCCTGGCGGGGGGTACTTGTTTACCTCGGACCGGGAAGCAGAACCAATCGCGTTCAAGTTTTTATCCATGGGATATCATGCTGTTGTACTAAGATATACAACTGGCGATCCAGAAGGAAAACGAACTGGCGTTGCCAGCACTGCTCTAAAAGAACTGGCTCAGACTGTCCGGTATCTGAGAAATAACTGCGAACGCCTGTTTATTGATCCTGATAAAATTGGGGTCTGCGGTTTTTCTGCAGGCGCTCATCTGGCCGCAAGCATTGGCGTACACTGGTATGAAAAAGAACTGGGGGAATCTCTTCTACCCGCTCCATGCAGTCCTGATGAAATCCGCCCCAATGTGCTGATCCTTGCTTATGGTCTGCTGGATTATCAGGTGATGAAGGAGAAATCAGCCGAAGAAGCCGCAGATGAGTCAAAAAAAGAGATGTTTACTTTTATGAACCGGGCAAATGCAGCTCTGACCGGAGAGACAGAACTTACGGAGGATGTAATTCACACCTTCAGTCCCAGCCGCTTTGTCTCTTCAATGACTCCGCCTGCCTTTCTGTGGCATACCTCAGAAGTCGGACTGGTATATTCCGAAAATTCTCTGGTGTTTGCCCTGGAAATGGCCAGACACCATGTCCCCTATGAACTCCATATCTTTGAGGCTGGAGAGCATGGCCTGGCTTTGGCAAATCATGTAACAGCCAACGCTCCAAACCAGATATCTCCCGAAGTTGAGGCTTGGTTTAACCTGGCCGAAGCCTGGCTGAAAAAATTAATTCCGCTTTCATAAGATTTCGTGTCAGCGCTCTTTCATAGGCTTTCGATCATGTTTAATGCCTCACAAAATGCTAATATCACTAGAGCCTGACCATAGGCCATGGGGGAAATAAGGATATTTTTATAATGTTCTTTATCTTCCCCCATTCCTGTTCCTCCGGAAACAGAAAAAACTGTTCCATCCTCCCCTATATTTTGAAGAATACCAGCCAATGCAGACCTGGCACACTCTAAATATTTACTGTCAAGGATTCCCATATGAATTCCTTTTATCATTCCAGCAGCAATCGCTGCTGAACCAGAGACTTCTTCATAACTGTCCGGATCATCTAAAACTGTATTCCATAAACCACTCTTGCTTTGCAGCGCGGTCAATGCCTCAACCTGGTTCCTATAGGTTTCTGTAATGAATTTCTTTAGTCCCTCGTCCATTGTTCCATGGAACATTTCAATATATTCCAGACTTCCCAATGTAAACCAGCTGTTGCCTCTGCACCAGAACACTTTGCCAAAATTATGCCTGCCATTAAAGTTCCAGCCATGATAAAACAAACCCGACTTTTTATCACATAAATATTTCATATGAATCAGCATCTGATAATTTGATTCACTTACCCAGTCACTCCGTCCATATTTTAATCCCATTCGATTTAAAAACAGGACAGTCATAAAAATCGTATCGATCCATATCTGGTTATCATTTAGCCGTACGCCCTCACGGTCACCGTTTGCGCTTGTTACATGCTGAAAACCTCCCTCTCTGGTCCTTGGGAGACTTTCCATGAGCCAATTGGCCCAGTCAAGTGTAAGTGCTTCAAATTCAGGATTTTTCCATACTTCGTTTAGTTCAGTAAGTGCCAGCAATGGAGCCGTGGTATTGATATTCTTTGAAGGCAGTCCGTTTTTCAAATTCAACTGATACCAATTCAGCAGAAACTGCCTGCGTTCCTTATCGTCCTTGGATTTCAACATCTTTGTAATGCCATAAAGACCTACGCCCTGAGGCCAGTCCCATTCCTGAATGCCAAAATCTCTTTTAAAATATCCGTTTGCCTCACTACCTTCTACCGTCTTTTCTTTCTCCTCTTCCAAATGAAGAAGCTTTTCCACCACCAGAATTAATTTCATTTTAATTTCTTGTTTCGTCAAATTATCCATTTGTATCTCCTGGTCTGTTTCTGATTATATGAAAGAAGCTTCTTTTACCACATATGAATGGCATGCCGATTGATCTTAAGAACTGCTTCAATAAAATAAAAATCACCGTAAATAATCGGATACTCATGCACTGCTTCTTTATAAGAAGCGGAGCAGCAATCCAGGAAATAATCCACCTCTGTTTCCCATCTGCATCGTTGTTGGGAAAGAACCTCTAAAAGTCTGACAGCCGCCTCTTCATACCGTTCCTGATCACTGGCCTGAACCAGACCAGACAATTCCAAAAGTCCTGAGGCAGCAACTGCAGCGGCAGAAGAATCTTCCCATGTGCAGGAGTCAGGCTGGTTAAAGTCAATGGGAATCAGCCCGTTCTTTGGTATGTGCTCCAGAAAATAATCCGCTATCCTGCATGCTGCTGTCAGATAATCCTGTTTTTTTGTATGCCTGTAACTAAGTGCAAATCCATAAATTCCCCAGCCCTGGCCTCTGGTCCAGGCTGATCCTTCTTCATATCCCTGACCTTTATGACTTCTAATCCGCCTGCCGGTAACCGGATCAAATTCTACAATATGAGCCACTGACCCGTCAGTCCGGATAAAACTATTCATGACTGTATCTGCATGATTTTCTGCAATCTGCTGGAAACGGGGATCCCCTGTACAATAAGCAGCCCAATAAAGCAGGGGGAGATTCATCATGCAGTCAATAATTGCATATCCTCTGTGATCCTGACCAGCCCGGTCATTCCACGCCCGGATAAACTTTCCGGCTGGATTATATCTTCCTGCCAGACTGGAGGCTGCGAGAAGCCCCCGGTTTAATGAAGCTTCTGATTCTGTAAGCTTATAATCAATCACTGCGGTAGGCAGCCATTTGAACCCGTTATCATGATCCATATAATCATAAATGAGAAAACTGGCATCCAGTTTTTCTTCTATCTCCAATGCATTTTTTAATGCCTGGCTGCTTTTTCTCCTGTCATATAAAAACCACATCATTCCGGCAAAAAAGCCATTGGTCCACCAGCCAATTTTTTCACCAGAGCAATCATCAAAGTTCCCATCTACTGCAGTATAAGGAATTTTATGCACGCTTCGCTCTGCGACCTGCTCCAGCTTATCAAGTATCTTCCTCTCAATTTCATTTGCCCAGTGCTGAACTTCCGTTCTCATGAACTCTCCTCCTTCTCTCCTATACAATCTTAGTAACCTTCCCATTCCATTCCACAGTCACGATTTCCTCCTGCCAACTCACTTTTGGCATCTGATTCCATCTTAGCTCCCGGTCTTTTGACATATCACCAAATACACAGCTTATCAGCATATGACTTCCTTTATTCAGATGATGCTTCACCAGGGGCATTACCGTAAGGGGATATAAAAGATTCGTATTAGGAAAGCACTGAAGTACCTCCCCGTTGCCTCCGGTCAGGCTTACAACTCCTGAGATTCCCCAGGGCAATACAGCCGCCGCTCTGCCGGCCCCCTGATCCAGCTGGCTCTTTTCATATCGTTTTCCGGATTTTTCTTCCGCTGGAAGACAGAAACCGCCTTCTGAAACATCAATCTCCTGTTCACAGATGATCCTGTGAATTCTAACATGCCATGGGGAGCAGGGTACGATGATACTTTCCGCCGTTACTCCGTTTATGGGATGATATGTTACACGCAGAGAATCTTCCCCTGCATCATAGCATAAGCAGCCATTCATCATGGTATAACGGTTTTCTCCACCATGAGAAAAAGCGATCGTATTATCAAAAGCACCGTCATTTAATTGATGTCCTCTTGAAATGCTGAAGCCAAATCGATTGGAATATACAAACTTTTCATACTTTTCAGACACATGGCCATGATTTCCAGGGCAGTGCTGACCTGCCACATAGGCCATGACTGTTTCATCCCGGTCATGAGTTACAATCATATGAGGCGTAGAAAGTTTTTTCTGTTTTTCAAAAGGGAATGATACCGGTTTTGCTTTCCAGAATTCATGATCTTCCGGTAATGCCAGCAAAAGAAAGGCTTTTAAAGCCCAGTATGGTGATCCGCCCCCATTGTAATGTTCACTCATAATCAAATTGGGATAATCATACCCCACTGTCAGTATCCCTGCATGATCCGTAATGGGCGAATCAAACCAGTTTTTTAAATTTCCGCAGATCAGATTTTTTATTACTCCATAATCCAGAGAGCCCCCGCCCAGAAATGCATAGGCACTAAAGAAGCTGACCTGAGCAAAACGGTAAGTCAGACTTCTTCCAAACGGAATACTGGTTCCGTCATTGGCAAACAAATATATAAAATCCCCACAAAATACTTCCCGGCGCTCCTTTAAAATGCGGCACCATTCGGGATCCAGTTCTTCCATAAAGGAGGCGTAAATCTGACCGTAGAAATGAAAGGCAAAGGCAATGTAATAATCCATCTTGTCCTTTCCCCCATCCATATACCAGCCATTTCCCACATAGGAACTTTCTATCAGCTCCTTGTCCTCATTAACTCGCTCCTCTGAATATGGAAGATTTAAGAGGCGGAAAATCATATTGGTGAGAATTCTAAAAAACCTCCAGTTATTTTTTGGCATTTCACAATTGTTCATTTGATTCAGCCAATGGTAAATATTCCTTTTCACAGAATCCGGAAATTCGTTCCACATATCCTGATTTAGCGCAAACATCACGACAATCGCAGCTGCCTCCACAATCCTCTGGTCAAAATCAGTGATTTCTCCCCAATATTCTTCATGTTCGGGATTCGTTCCTGCAGAAATTCCATGCATAACGATTTCTTTCCATTCTGCTGCCTCATTGCGGATCTGCTCATCCTGATAAGAAGAAGCGCAGGAAAAAAGGGGACCAAGTCCCCAAAGAATTCTTGCGAATCCCTCCATACCAGCTACCCTGCTGCCGTAATGCACTCCGGTTTGAGAAATATTTAGGAAACTCCGCGCAGGACTTAAATATTTTTTCAGGGGCCGTATAAGGGATAAAAGGCTTAATGCCGCATCTTCCCTTGTATTAAAACCCGCATACCTTTCCATCATCCTTTTACACCTCCTGAAGTGATTCCTTCCACGAAATATTTCTGAGCAAAGAAGTAAAGAAGGATGGGGGGGATCATGGACACAAAAGACATGGCAAGTACCTGATTCCACGGAGTCGATGACCCCTGACCATCGATCGACATCTTTAAAGCCAAAGACAGAGTGAAGTTTTTCACGCTGCTGATATAAACCAGATTGTTAAAATAATCATTCCATCTCCACAGCGTCTGGAAAATGACTACGGAAAAAACCGCTGGTTTCATTAATGGAAAAAGAACTTTTATAAACACCATCAGAGGACTGCAGCCATCTATATATGCTGATTCATCCAGTTCTTTTGGTATTCCTCTTAAAAACTGAATCTGCATAAAAATAAAAAATGGATAGCAGGCCAAAAGTGCAGGCGCCCAAAACGGCATATAGGTATCCACCCAGCCAAACTTATTAAAAGCCACATATCTTGGGATGACAACAACGGAATCCGGCAGCATGAGGGTGGAAATCATCAGTAGAAAGAATAGCTTTTTCCCAGGGAACCGGAATCTGGCAAATCCATATGCAACCACTCCGGTTGATAAAACGGTCAGAACTACGGTTGGAACTACCAGTTTCAGCGTATTCCAGTAGAAAGTGTAATACGTGAACTGACCGCTCCCTCTCCAGCCTCTCAGATACGGCGACATGGAAAACTGCCGTGGGAAAAGAGTGAGTTTACCAAACAACTCCTGATTTTCCTTAAAAGAAGCAAAAAAAAGCCAGATCAGCGGATAAATCATAAATATGCCAATGAAAATCAATATAATATAGGCAATCGTGTTATTTCTGTTTTTTATTTTCATCAGTCTGTACCTCCATCATTATAAAATACCCAGGCATCTGAAGACTTAAATACTACCAGTGTAACAGCAAGTATTGTTATAAATAGAACCCATGAGGATGCAGATGCGTATCCCATCTTCAGATTTTTAAATGCGTCTTCATAAATCTTTACTCCCATCAGATAAGTACCGTGATTTGGCCCTCCATTGGTAATAATAAAGGCTGAGGTAAACTCCTGAAGAGCATGAATAATCTGCATCATCAGATTAAAGAAAACAATTGGAGTAATCATGGGCAGGGTGATGGAAAAAAACTGTCTCCATTTTGTCGCACCATCTACGGACGCGGCTTCATACAATTCTGTAGGAACGTTTTTTAATCCTGCAAGAAACAGTACCATAGAAGAGCCGAACTGCCATACCACCAGAAGGCTGATAGAAATCAAAGCAATATCGGGACTTCCCAGCCAGTCCACGGCCGGAATACCAATGACAGAAAGAGCCTTATTTACCATGCCTTCCTTCATAAACATAAATTTCCACAGAATCGATATTGCCACACTTCCTCCCATAATTGATGGCAGGTAATAAACAGTTCTGAAAATATTGATTCCCTTCAATTTCATATTCAGTATCATGGCAATAGCCAGTGCCATAATCAGCTTCATAGGTACCGACATAAGCGAGTACTTAATGGTAATAAAAAAAGCCTTCCAGAAATATTTATCTTTCGTAAACAAATCCCTGTAATTTTTAAATCCGATCCATTTTCCGTCTTTTAAAATAGAAAAATCCGTAAAGGAATAATAGAAAGACATTAACAGCGGATATGCCTGAAGTAGTGTAAATCCAATAATCCATGGAGCAATAAAGACTAACCCCCACTTCCAGTTTTTTGGATATTTTCTTACATTGCAGTGGGCATTTATGTGATTCGAGTATGAGTTTTTCATGAATTTCCTCCATCAAAAAAGGGATACCGGCCAGCCAAAACACTGACAGAATCCAGTATCCCCTGATTCAATTGCCTAAGCGTCTGTTATTTCTCAGCTTTCAATGTAGAAAGCACTTCCTGATACTGATCAACAATGGATTTTGCACCTTCCTCAGGTGTAATATCTCCGTAAATTACCTCCTGGATAATATCCTTACGAATGGTTTCCAGTTCGGTATTAGCGCTTATGGTGTTGATGTTATAAGAATTGGGCTGGCACAAAGCCACCGCTTTTTTCTGTGTCTGATTCAGCAGTCCTTTTTCTTCCAGAGTTTTTTCAGCAATCTCAGTCGGACAGTAGCCTCTTGTCGTTTGTAAGATCTCAATTGCTTCCGGGTCATTCTGCATAAAGTCTAAGAATCTGGCCGCTTCTTCCTTTGCCTTGGAATTATCATTAATGCAGAATCCCATATTGCTTGAAAAATCCACACCACTGGAAACTGCCTGTTCCTGTACTGGTATCTTCATGACATCAATTTTGCTCGTTGTGGAGGATTCGTATTTGGGTGCGGAACCGGTGTTGTCTAATAGCATACCGATTTTACCATTTACCCATTTGTTATTCTGATCCATCTGTCCCACAAAAACAGCTGCTTCACCAAATGGCTCCAGTGTATTTGTTTCATATAGTTCCAAAACATTTTTTAATGAAGCTGCCATCTGCTCTTCGGTAAAATTCAGTTCATAGGTATCCTGGTTCACCAGACTCTCTCCTGTTTGCTGAGCAATGTACTCCAGTACAATCAGACGATTTAAAACATCAATATCAGCTGTCATTAGATATGAATCCGGATCCTCTGTATGAACTTTGCTGCCAAGCGTCTTTAATTCATCCCATGTCAGTTCCTTTGTGGTATCAATACCAAATCTGGAAGCAAAATCTGTATTGACATAAAGAACCTGACCTCCTACCGTGCAGGGAAACAATACCGGTTCTCCATTGTACATTCCGGATTTTTCAATCGTATCCTTTTTTAATGTTTTAAGGTCAACCGGAAGTGCAGATAAGTCTGCGAGATAATGCTTTGCATCCTGTACATCTGCAATCCAGTCTCTGGAAAATTGAAATATATCCGGAGCAGTCCCACTTGATAAGGTAGTCATCATCTTTTCATAGTATCCGTCATATCCCTGGTACTCACCTTCAATTGTTACATTGGGATGCTTCTTTTTATATAGTTCGATAGCTTTTAAAGTTGCCTCGTGCCTGGAATCCCCTCCCCACCATGCAAATCTTAATGTGACCGGCTCACTGCTTTCTCCTGACTGTGATTCTGTCTGTGAAGCACTGCTGTCAGCCACAGTGGTAGTTGTACCGTTTCCTGTCGATGAGCTGCAGGCACTTAAGGATACCGTAAGAGCTGCTGCCAGTGAAAGAACCCCTCTCCATTGTTTTCTCATAAAAATCCTCCTCTTAATCTTTAAAATGTATTTCTAAATAATCATACCATAAACCGGCATAATTAAAACTACGTCGCCTATTGCTGTGGATATCCTGATATTCTATCTTTATTTTACAAAACTATCATTATTTTATAGATTCTGCTCCCTTCTTGCAAAGAATTTTCTTCTTTGTTATACTAAGATTTCAAGAACTGTAATGAAAGTCAGACAAACAGGGGGATTTTATGTATCAGTTACTGGTTGTGGATGATGAAGTGAGCTCCCGTAATATTCTGGCTACCTGTTTTCCATGGGAGGAGCTGGGATTTGAACTATGCGGACAGGCCGGCAACGGGAAAGAGGCATTGGAAGCTATCCTGTCTGGAATAGTGCATGTTGTATTTACAGATATCAGCATGCCTGTTATGGATGGAATTGATCTGGCAAAAGCCATATCAGATATGAAAGGACACAAGCCATTGGTGGTTTTCTTAAGTGCCCATGATGATTTTAAATATGCACAGGAGGCAATCAAATACGGTGTCCGCTATTACGCTTTAAAACCGTCAAGCTTTGGAGAATTAAAAGAAATTTTTGGAAGAATCAGGGAAGAGCTGGATGAAAAATATCAGGTTAATACCTCCTTCACAGGAGATCACAGCGATAAAACCATGAAAAAAGTATTGGAGTACTGTACAAAAAATTACAGAGACGGGTCACTGGCAGATTTATCCCAGTCTATGTATTTAAATCCGTCCTATCTCAGTCAGCTGATCAAACAGAAAACGAATAAAACTTTTTCTGACCACATACTTGAAATTAGAATGAAACAGGCTGCGGTATTCCTTAAGGATCCGTCCATAAAAATTTATCACATCAGCAGTATGGTAGGGTATGTTAACTCCAATAATTTTACCCGGGCTTTCCGGGCGTATTTTGGAATCACTCCTACGGAATACAGAAACAGAATGGGGAACCAGCAATGATATATAAAATATTATGGAAAAAAAAACGTTCCATACGTTATAAATTTTTCTCCAAAAGCCTGCTTACAAACAGTCTGCTCCTTTTAATACCTATCATGATGATCGGTCCTTATAGTGTGATACAGTCCACCAGAGACAACACAACTGCCATCGAAAAAAGTACCTATCAAACACTCCGTCAACTGGAAAAAACCATGGATTTACTATATTCACACATTGACAATGCCAATATATTTTTTTCTTCTAACCCAAGAGTTACTATTCAGTTAAAAAAAGCTTTTAACGAGCATTCCCTATCTCTGGATTCTATAAAAAACATTGAAAACCTATCCCTATATTTCCAAAATCTGATTTATACGGATCAGTATATTGAAAATATCTATGTTTACTATGAAAATGATAACAACCGGATCTATCTTCCTCAGAAAGGTGCGATTCAGACCGTCACTTCCCCCGATGAGAAAGGGTTTATACAGACCTATGAGCATTCAGGAAATAAAGACATATGGATGGAGGTTCATAAAAAGCAGACCTCTTATTCCTCAAACTCTGTTGATTCTCTGATGATCTACCAGCGGCTTTACACCCGCTCAGGCCTAAAACCAGCCGGACTTATCGCTTTTGAGTATAATTTAACGAAACTGGATCAGTATTTTAAAACTATGCTGCAATACGAGAAACAGAGTGTCTATATCGTCGACTCCAGCCAGAATGTTATTTATACCAACAGCCAGTCTTCTACCCCAGGAGAGGAGCTCAATACCCTTTTTCCGGAACTTACCCAGGAAAAAGAAAACCACCTGTTTGATCTAAAGAACGGGAATGTATACAATAAAGCCGCTTATTTAAAATCTCCCCGGACCAATGGTCTGACCTATTTTACGTTTACTCCCTCCAGCGAAATCTACAAAACAACCAGAAATCTGTCCGGTACTTATCTTCTTCTGACATTTTCTGCCATTATATTGTCCTTTGCCCTGGCTTTTTACAAAACCAACCGGGAGTATTTATATATCAACCGCATAATTGATATATTCAGCAATCCAGATGAAGCCCAGAAGTATTTTGACCAGATGAATGGAAACGCTGCTAATCCTTTTGAATATATTATGCTCAACATCATCCGCCTGTTTCTTGACCAGAAATACCTAAAGATTCAGGCTTCAGAACGGGATTACCGAATGCAGACTTTAAAAATGCAGGCACTTCAGCACCAGATCAACCCTCATTTTCTCCATAATACCTTAAACATTATCTACTGGGAGGCGGTGCGGCTGACTTCATCGGAAAATTCCTGCAGTTCCATGGTGTCAAACCTTTCCTCTGTCATGCGCTATTCCCTAAGCGATCCTCAGGAAACTGTTACCATAAGGGAAGAAATCGGCTATCTAAAGACCTATCTGGATATTATGAAAAGCCGTTATACAGATCGTTTTAACATTCATTACCGCATTGATGAATCCAGTACCATTTACTCCATAAAAAAGATGATTCTTCAGCCTCTTGTGGAAAATTCCATCTATCATGGAATTAAGGAAAAAGAAGGCAAAGGAACCATCTGGACAGGAATTCGTAAACTAAAAAATTCCATTTTAATCTATATTATGGATGATGGAGTTGGTATTACTCCGGAAAAACTGCAGGATATCCAAAATCGGCTTGAAAACGCTTCCGGAGATTGTGCAGACCACATTGGTCTTACGAATACGAATCTCCGGCTGACACTGGCTTATGGAGACAAAGCAGGTTTGCAGTTAAAAAGCGTCTATGGAAAATATACTCTGGTATACTTTCTGCTCCCCCTGAATTAAAAGCAGCTCCTTAACCTTAGCAGGTGGCACCGCCCACCAGATGCAGCTTTGCATCCAGGATTTCCTGCTTCCTGTTTAAAATGTCATCAGAAAGGAGCTGCGCTTCTACATTTTCAAAACCAATCCGCTCAATGGTATCTGCAAACCGTTCCCCAGTCTGCCCCTGTTCCCGGAACAGAAGAATGGTTTTCTCAACAACAGACAGCACTTCCTCTTCACTCTTAAAAATCCTGCCAAGAGCTTTGCCGTGGTTAATCTTTTTCCCCCATCTTCCTCCGATGTACACGAGAAATCCAGGTGTTCCCTCTTCGATTACATCAAAGGGACATTTTCCAATGCATCGTCCGCAGTTGTTGCAGATCTCCTGATCGATTTCAATCAGGCCGTCGGAAAGCTTAGCCGCTTTCATGGGGCATGCCGCCTCAACCTGGCATTTCTTGCAGCTGTTACACATATCTTCATCTACACAGGGAATCATCTGACCGACAATACCCAGATCATTTAAATTGGGCTTTACACAATTGTTAGGGCAGCCTCCTGTGGCAATCTTAAATTTGTGAGGCAGCTTTACCGTGTGATAGCCCTTGTAGAACCGCTCATGAATCTTTTCCGACAGATCAAAGGTATCATACAGCCCATACTGGCAGGTGGTTCCCTTACAGGATACAACCGGGCGCACCAGTGATCCGGTTCCTCCGGTCTCCAGTCCTGCTTCTGCCAGACAGCTTTTAAATGCCTCAATGTCATTAAAATGAATCCCTCTTACTTCCACGGTTAAACGGGAGGTAAATTCCACGTCTCCGTTGCCGAACTTTCTAGCTGCTTCTGCAATGGCAGCCGTCTGATCTGCCGTTATCTTACCGTTTACCGTTATTACACGACCGTTAAATAAATCCGTTCCCTTATTATTTAAAAAACCCAGCGCTTTAACCCTCTTAATCTCATCTGGTTTTAATGTGCATGCCATGATTCCACCACTCCTGTTTGTTTTTTATTAACCTTCCACTTCTGTAAAGGTAATTCCGCCTTCCAGCACCTTCGTATGTTTGTAGCCGTAGTAATCCAGCCGGTTCTGAAGCAGATAGGCACGCTTTCCCCTGTTGCAAACCAGAAGGATATGATCATCCTTATCAAGGCCGGTTACAGGTCCGTCTACCTCTGTTAATTCCACATGCATTGCTCCTGGAACAGAAGGGACCTGCCCGGCGTCCACCAGCTTATAGCCTTCGGCCATTCCCTTTGCGTATTCCCCAGGAGTCATGGATTTCAGACCGCCGTTTAACTTATTCAGTAAAATATTTAAGGTATGTACAAATGGATGGATAGCGGTGGAAAATGGAGGCGCATATGCAAGATCCATATCTTCCAGATCATTTAAATCCGCCTTGCACATAATGGCAGTCACTGCCATATCTACAATTTTATCAACTGCCCCGCTGCCTACTGCCTGAACTCCCAGAAGACGGAGCGTTTTCTTATCAGCTATCATTTTAATTATAAAATAGGAAGCACCCGGCATATAATGCGCCTTGTCATCCACCACCGAGATTACGCTGACTGCATCAAACCCTTCCTCTATGGCCTGAGCCTCTGTCAGTCCGGTTCTGCCGGCATTTAATTCTGGAAGCTTACACACTGCCGTACCAAGAACGCCACGGTATAAGCGCTCTTCTCCTGTAATATTCTGTGCAATGAGCCTTCCGCTGATATTGGCCGTTGATCCCATAGGTGACCATGCCATTTTTCCTGTGATAGCATTTCTCACCATGGCACAGTCTCCTGCTCCATAAATATCCTTATCATTGGTTCTTCCCTGGGAATCGGTGATAATTGTTCCCTTAAACATCTCGATTCCGGTTCCCTCTAAGAATTCTGTATTGGGTCTGATTCCCGCACAGAAAACAACCATATCTGCTTTATAGGCACGTTTATCCGTTATTACCTTCTCAACTTTTCCATCGCCCTCTAAAGCGGTTACCTTCACCCCTGTCACAACAGGAATACCAGCATCAGCAATCTTTCGTTCCAGATAATCAGAAACCTCCGGATCAAAGCCGGGAAGGATCTGAGGCGCCATATCCACTACAAAAGGCCTGATTCCTTCCGCTGCCAGATTCTCTGCCAGTTCCAGACCGATATAGCCTGCACCAACCACAACAGCTTTCTTAATTCCTCCATTTACCGCAAGATCCTTAATCCGTATGGCATCCTCAGGCGTTCTCATGGTAAATACATTCTGAAGTTCTCTTCCCTCAACAGGCGGAATAACCGGGCTCGCTCCTGTTGCAATTACAAGCTTGTCATATTGGTAAACCTTTTCTTCTCCAGTCGCCAGATCAACTGCTGTCACAGTTTTCCCTTCACGGTCCACCTTTGTTGCCTCTGTGCGGACCAATACCTTTGCTCCTGTGAGTTTCTCAAACTTCTGAGGGGTATTTACGATCAGCTGCTCCTTTTCTGGAATTATGTTTCCTACAAAATATGGAAGTCCGCAGCCTGCATAAGAGATATTTTCTCCTTTATTCAAAATGATCACTTCATTTTCTCTGTCTTCCCGCATAAGCTTTGCAGCTGCCTTTGTTCCTGCTGCGACACCGCCAAGTACAATCACCTTCATTGTTTTTCTCCTTATTGTTTATTTCTGAAAAAATTGATTATTTATTATCAATATCATAACACTTGTTTTTTATACCGTAAAATAGTATTATCTAAAGCATGATATTGGTTTTTTCAATACCAGATGAAAGGAGGGAATAAGATGGCAACCTTAAAACAACTGAGAACCTATATAGCCGTGGCGGAGACATTAAAAATGAGCGAGGCGGCCAAACGCCTCTATTTATCTCAGCCTACGGTAAGTCAGATTATTGCAGATCTGGAGAAAGAATATGAAACGACATTTTTCAAAAGATATCCCAGGCGGCTGGAGCTGACACCCATGGGAAAGCTTTTCTGGGACAGAGCCCTGAATGTATTAAACAGCTATGAGACGTTAAACCAGTCCATGAAAAATTCTGCTGTCATCCGTCCTCTGCGGGTCGGTGTCACCTTAACCATAGGAGATACCATGATCAGTGACATTATAGAAAAACTGAAAAAGAGCCATCCGGACATCTCCTGTTCTGTTTTTATAGAAAATACGAAGATACTGGAGCACCGCCTGATTCACAATGAGCTTGATATCGCACTTGTAGAAGGCGTGATATTAAATGACAAGATTCATACAGAACCGATTATGGAAGACGAACTGCAGCTGATTTGCAGCAAAGACCATCCATTTTCAGGAAGAGATGTGATCAGAGCAGAGGATCTATACAACTGCGAATTTATTCTGCGGGAAATCGGCAGCGGAACACGCTCCATATTTGAAAACCTCATGCAGACACACCACATCCCCTACTGTGTAAAATGGGAATCCTACAGCGGCTATGCCATTCTTGACGGCGTTGCCCGAAACCTTGGTATTGGAGTCATCTCCACCCGCTATGTAAAAAACGCTGCCCGGTCTGACGTTCTCCATACCCGCCCTATTAAGGATATGCCCATGAACCGGTACTTTTATCTTTGCTATAATGTGTGTCACTCCTTTAACTCCCAGATGGCTGATTTCAAGGACGCTGCAAAGTCCATGGAACAGTGAGCCAGCGGGAGTTTTCTGCTTTCTATGACGTGGAAAGCAGGATTTTCATGCCATCATAGGCAAATTCGATCCCGTCATACTGTTTTTGAAGCCTTAAGTAGTCATCGTATGATTTTCCCCAGTCTTCTTCCAGATGGGTAATTATCACTTTTCCTATCTGGAATTTGTCCTTTAATTCAACAATCTCTTTCATAACAAATAATTCTTTCCGCAGATCATTGGTATCATCAAGCACAAACCCATCTTTTAACTGATCTCCCACAATGGTATTGCCAATAATTAAAACATCGGCTTTATAAAAAAGAAGGTGATCCGGAAATGGCTTCACATCGCAGGGTGCATAAATCACTTTCTGATGGTGAGTTTCTATTACAAAAACCGTTACTGTCCCGCTTTCATCAACCGGTATAAACTCAATATGTATCCCGTTTTTGTCCAAATGGTTCATATTCTCCACCTTTGCAAGCCCCATGTCTTCATAATATTCCAGCATGGAACCATACTTGCTGCACTGACGCCTCAGTTCCTTTGTAATCTCAGGCATGGCCCCTACGGTCAGAGGCTGGCTGCAGGTTATCCCAACAGACCGGGCCAGCCAGTCCAACTTTAACTGTTCAATCACCCGGATTCCCATGGTATGATCCGGATCTGCGTGGCTGAATAATATAGTATCAATTTCTTTCACATCTGCATGGTTCAATGCTGCATTGATATCTTCCGGAGTATCAATTAATAAGTTTAAATCTTCTAAATACAGGCTGCATCCGCATCTTGCATAGGGAACTCCCTTTATTCTGGCTTCCCTGCATATTCTGCATTGGCATAATGGTCTTGGAATGCTGACACAGCCGCCTGAACCGATTATTTTAATTTTCATATGGTCTCCTCTCGTGTATTGATAAATTTTATCATTTCGTGTGACGTTGTTACAGACATCATGCTTCACTTTACTTATAATAGGGACATAAACAACCCACTCATGGAAAGAAGGATATACAATGAATGCACAAACCCTTGTTGTTATAAAAGAAAACTGCCCCCAGAATCACCCCTGCCCCTCTGTCCGGATCTGTCCGGTCGGTGCCTTAAAGCAAAACGGTTTCCAGGCTCCCACCGTGGATATGGATGCCTGCATCCGCTGCGGCAAATGTACCAGATTTTGTCCAATGAATGCGCTGCGATTAGCCTGATTTACTTATTAAAATATCATTTGGACTTAAGGGCAAATTCTCTGGAAAGAAACTTTCCCCCGCATCAGAAGATGCGTGTTTCATTTATGAGAGTTTGCTCTTAAGTCCTTGTGATATTATTCTACATTTACTCGTGTTTAAATGCCCCTGCAATCCCCCACACAGCTCCATACAAAACCGCTGCACACGGCCAGATAATCCAGGTCCTGCCCCAATCCTGCGTAAAAAAGCTGATGCCCAGATAAACAGCAGTCACTATACACCAGTAAACAGCCGGAACACGTTCTGTTTTTTTCTTTTCCAGTTTTTTCGCTTCCGTGTAGTCTCCCTCCTGAAGAAGAATCTGAAAACAGGATTTCTTCTCTCCCGCCAGAATCAGCAGATAAACAGCCGCTGCCACTATAACAAACAATGCTTCCAGGCAGATGGTCTGTATGAATTCAGAGGCATCTAAAGAAGATGCAATCAGCAGCGGGCATACGGAAATGATGCACAGAAACACCCCTGTGACAGTATAGATCCGATTGATCCCTTCATACTCTGCCATTTTTTTGCGTATAATTGCTTCTACTCCATATTCCAGCCGGACACCTTCTTTTTCCAGATCTTTAAATCGTTCCATTTTCATCCCATTTAATATGAAAAACACGGTAGAAAGTCCAACAATCAGAAGCAGAACAATGACACCTACACTGCCCGCCATGCCTTCACTGATTACATTTTCTTTATATTCCGCCAATGCGCCAAGATAAATAAGAACAACCGGCGACAGGATACAGGCTGAAACAGCCCCAGCCACCTGCTTCGATGCTTTGATCTTATTCTCTATAAATTCACCTGCAACTTCCATGGTAATTCGTTTTATCCCGTTTTCACAATCAGAAACCTCTGTCGAAACTGTGGGTAAGTCTTCCAGCTCCTCCTTCAGCAGATAATCCGTTGATACACCAAATAACTGACTGAGTTTTAAAATCCGCTCCAGATCCGGAATGGAAGCACCTGATTCCCACTTGGAGACTGACTGTCTGGACACATCCATCTGGAAGGCAAGTTCTTCCTGGGACCACCCGTTTTTCTTTCTGAGCTCCATAATTTTTTCTGCTAAAATCACAATTATCCATCCTCTCATCATTCATTTTGTCACCTATCTGATGACTGCCTCTATTATAAGATTTTAACCGGTTGTCAACTACCAAGTGCACTGTATGATCTGACAACCAGCGGTTGCAATTAGCAAAAAACATAAGTTAAACAGGATAATTAAAACTCAGATAATCAGAAAACGGGAACACAATATGGCTCCTGCCGTGCTCATTAAAGTTCCAAGCAGATAATATTCTGCGAAATCCTGGTCTTTGGATATCCGGTCATATCTGGCTATGGATTTGGCTGTTAAAACAAGCCCGGCTGCAGAATACTGTCCCCTGGATATCAAAATCAACATGATTATTCGTTCCAGTGTGCCGATCAGCCTGCCTGCATTGCGGTTTCGTTTCATCTCCCCCGGCCTGTCCATGGGTTTATAGATCAGAAGCATTTTCTGAATCATTAAATTCATGGGTTTATGTACAAGAAGCAAAGCAAGAATCCAGGCTGCAGTCCCCTCAAAAGAAATGCCGGCCGTATCAAAAAAACCAGTGACTATCTGCCACTTCCATGTCTGAAAATGCAGGGAAGTCAGGATATAAGAAATCACCAGAAGACTGAACATATGTAAAATCTGATCCACAAAAAAATATTCCGTTCCTTTTCCGGTGTTTTTTTCTTTTGACTGGTTAATGACTTCAGATAGAAGAACTTCCCTGCATCAATCACAAAATGGCAGAAAGCCGCAGTCAGACTTAAATAAACCGCATTTGCCGGTAAAATCAGCGAACTGATTAACACCATGGTTCCAAGATAGCTGAGACAATGAATCAAAACCCAGAGGAACCTGTCCTCTTTCTTTTTTGCAGTCTCCTCTGTCTGTGTATAAAAATCCCCCAAAACGTGCCCTAATAAAAGCACTATCATATATTGTTTCAAATTCTAATCACCCAATTTCCCCCAATGCCTTTTCTACAGTATCAAAAGCTTCTTTATAAGCATAGTAATTTCCGGCCATAAGAACCCGGTTAACGGTTGGCTGTTTAATATTTAGTCTTTCGGCTGTATCCGTCTGGTTGTCCCGATGCTCCAGCATATCCTGTATGATTTCTCTCTGTCGTATTGTCCAGGTTGATTTTATGGCTGTCATCAACCCAAATATAGCGTTTATGAGTGCCTGTGACTCCTGATTGTGGTCCTCCACCTCCAGCCGGATATCGGAAGCACTGGTCTGTTTCTTCTTTTCATTCTCCTTTAAATATACAATGGCAGCTCTCGCCCTGTAGTACCCCGGTCCATCCGCCCCGATGGCCATATGCGGATTGATTTCTGTAGTAATCTCTCCCACACCGATTCCGAACCGGATTTTAACGGGATACATTCTGCCTTCTATTTTTGATATAATCTGCATTACTCTGGTTCCATTTGATAGTAAGCCCTGAAATTCGTCACCCAGTGTGATCATAAATCTGGACGCAATATCCTCTGAAAATTGCTCATTCATTTCATTAAGCACCACTGCCAGATTTTCCTGAACTTCTTTTCTTCTTTCAATTGCTTTGGATCCCTTTATATCGCCGATTATTGCAAAATAAGGCTGTTTATTTATTAAAAAATGCATACTGATACCTCCAATGGCTATAATTATATTATATAGCTTCTTATAGCTATAATCAACAATTATTTATCAGATAAGCTATATTATCCGCCAACAACAAAAGTCAGTTCTGTATCAGTGGAAAACTCATCTATATACTGGTATCCCAACGCGTTAAATTCCTTTAACTGTCCGATCTCAGTAATGCGATTCTCGGCCATAAACTTAACCATCTCTCCCCTTGCCATCTTGGCCAATGTTCCTTTTTGCTTTATTTTCCCATGATCCATTTCTCCAAATGTACAGGTGATAAATGTATCCCCGGGCGTCAGATATGGCTTCACTACCTGGGAATATTCCCTTGAGGCAAGATTTACCACAGTATGATCTTCTCTGGTCAGTTCTTTATAGATTCTGTTGTCCCAGAAACTGTATAAATCCCTGCTGTTTGAGACAGCCATACGCGCCTGCATCTCAAGGCGGTATGGCACAACTCCGTCAAACGGTGATAATACTCCATAAAATCCGGAGAGAATCCGCAGATGGTCTCCGATATAATCAAGTGCCTGACTGGTCAGAATAAGAGGTGCCATATGCTGGTACTGAAGGCCTTCATACGCAAGGACTGCAGGGGTGAGATTATGTTCCAGATCCATATCAGCATACCGCTTATAATTTAGCCCCGCCAGCTGATCGTTGCACCCCCACAATTTCTTCACCTCATCATAGGACATTTTTCTGATTCCTTCCCAAAGGATTCTGGTCTGTTCAAGTAAGACAGGCAATCCGGATGCCGGCAGGGAATCTGTATCCATATTCATCTTTTTCGCTGGTGAGATTATGATCTTCATTTAAATTTCCTTTAACATCTGTGCGGGATTTTCAGCCGCCTTTACTTTTCCCAATGCCTTTTGAATCACTCCCTGTTCATCAATTAAATACGTGGTACGCACCACACCCATGATCTTTTTTCCATACATATTCTTTTCCTGCCACACATCATAGGCCTGTATCGCAGTCAGTTCTGTATCAGACAGAAGGGTAAAAGGCAATCCATTCGTTTCTTCAAATTTCTTATGAGAAGCCACACTGTCCCTGCTGATGCCGATCACCACAGCCTCCTTTTCAAGGAACTGGGGATAAAGCTGTGCAAATCCGCAAGCCTGGCTGGTGCAGCCCGGCGTCTGGTCCTTGGGGTAAAAATAAAGAATTACTTTCTTACCCCTGTATTCTTCTAAAGTATGTATCAATCCATTCTGGTCCGGCAATTCAAATGACGGTGCTTTTGTTCCTGTTTCTAACATCTTTCTTCCCCTTTCCGTCTGTCTGTTCTTATTATTCCAACAGCGAGACAATCCATTTTATGTATTTATATTATCATGAACAGGGGATTTTGTGGATAGAAAATCAGAATCTATTTCTATTTATTCCCCGGTCCGGCAGGTAATTTAATCTCCGAAATAATCAGACCGGTCAGTGTAAGTAAAATACCCAGCACTGCAATACCTGTAACTGTCTCGTGAAGTATAAGCACTGAAGTGATAACCGTAATCACCGGTACCATATAAATATAAACACTGGTTTTCACCGCCCCCAGTATTTTCAGCGCATAATTCCAGGTAACGAAACAAATAGCAGATGCCCCAAATCCGAGAAATAAAATATTAAATAAATTCACCGGCTTTATAATCTGGCTGATGTCCGGTTCAAACCCAACAATAAATAATACCGGTATCATAAATAACAACCCGTAAAAGAAAATTCTTCGTGTTACTAAAATAGTGTGATAATGATACCCGCTGATTTTCTTTGTGAGAACGGAATAGATGGCCCATACGACTGCAGCCAGAACTGCCAGTACGTCTCCCAATGGATTTAATTTCAGATTACTGCTCCCGTTAAAGCTGATAAGACATATACCCGCCACTGCAACTGCAAACCCAATAAAAAACTGGGCCCTCATTTTTTCTCCTTCCAAAAGTAAATGGGCGAAAATCGCAGTAAAGAATGGTGCAATGGAAATAATAACTCCTACATTTGAAGCAAACGTATAGGTTAATGCTATATTCTCCAGCAGAAAGTAAAGTGTGATACCGCATAATCCTGCTCCTGCAAAATACAGTTCCTGTTTCCTTTCCCTCACGTTCAGCCGGTGGGGATATAACACAAGAAGTGCAAGAAAACCGATTACAAATCTTATAAACAATATTTCAAAGGGAGTAAATGCCTTTAAAAGTATTTTCGTCGATATGAATGTAGTCCCCCATATAAAAATTGTAAACAATGAAAACAAATGTCCCTGAAACTCTTTTCTATTTTCCATGAAAACCCTTTCTGTATTTCAGTCAGCTTAAAGTATCTTTAAATATTTTGCTATACTGTTTCGGTGTCAGTCCTATGTATCGTTTAAAAAAGTTGGAAAAATGGCTTTGATCGCTGAATCCCGTCTGCATCGCTGCTTCAACGGGCATTACCCCCTGCTCCAGCAGCTTCTTGGCTCTGTCAATCCGTATGGTTTCCAGATAGCTGTAAGGAGAAATTCCCTTTTGCCTGGTAAATGACCGAAGCAGATAATACTTACTCAGTCCTGTCAATTTACAAAGATCATTGAGTAAAATATTCTCCATATAATGAGTTTCAAGGAATTCACAAACTGCCCTTGCCTGGGTGCTTTGCTCTGTATGTTCTTTTGGCATATGCTGCTTTGTGTGTTCTTCAACCAGCTGCCCCAGAAGGAAAAAATATATCTCCTCTTTTTTAAAGTCCGTTTCTTCCTCCATAATCATCTGATGCAGTTCCCTTAAGATACCAACCAGTTCGCTGTGAAAAATTACCTGAGGAGTAAAATAAGGCAGATATTCTTTTCCCGTTATTTCAAGCATTACCCTTTTCATCATTTCAGGCTGGATATTAATACAGCGATAATCAAAAGGGTTTCCGTCGATTTGCTCGCAGGCGTGATTATCCCGAGGATTAAACAGCAGTAAATCCCCTGGTTCTACGGTGTAATCCCTGTTTTTACAGTGTAAATACCGCTGGCCATTTTCAATAAATCCTATTACATAATAATCATGAAAATGGTTGGGGAACTTTTGCATGACACCCTGAAAATGATAGGCCTCAACATTTAATTCCCCATCATATTTCACAGTCCGTATTTCCTTCTTCATAAAGTGAGCCTCCTTTTTCTCCTGTCTGAAGCATAGTATAGCATAGATAATGGTAACTTTCTTGTATGATATTGCCTCTGACCGTGTTAAAACACACCTGTTACCATTGATAACCCGCCTCTTGCTAAAAACCTATTTACAATGCTGTTGTTTTCAAATAGAATTAGTGCATATTATGAATCAGGCGCAGGCAGCTGATCAGTAAGAACAGGAGGATTGATATCATTTTATTATGAAAATACAAATAGAAATCGATACGAATTTGCAGGAAAGTGAATTACGGATCCGATGTCCGGAAATCAATGAAGAGATTACCCTGATTCAGAAAATGATTTCGGAACTGGATAACAGCCAGAAACAGATGGTTTTCTATCAGAATGATACGGAATTTTATTTTCATGTAAACAGAGTCCTGTTTTTTGAAACTGCCGACAAGGGTATCTTTGCCCATACTGCCGATGACGAATTCCTGGTAGCATATAAGCTCTATGAGCTGGAAGAGCTTCTCCCCCCTTATTTTATGAGAATCTCCAAATCTACCATATTAAACACCACAAAGGTTTACAGCATTACGCGCAGTCCCACCGCCTCCAGCAGAGTGGAGTTTCAAAACTCCTATAAAAAGGTCTATGTATCAAGAAATTACTATAAGATTTTAAAATGGAAGCTGGATCATCAGCACATGGAACGATAAAAAAGAGAGGTAAATTATTATGCAAAAAAACAGATTATTTTGGGGAATTATGTTTCTCCTTGCAGCCGCATTTGTAATAATCGGAAAGCTGGGCTATCTGGGCAGCTTCAGCCCGTTTTCCTTAGTCTTTACCGTATTTATGCTGGCCATCATCGCCAAAAGCATACCGCGTTTAAATTTTGGGGGAATCTTATTTCCCATTGCTTTTCTCTGCATCACCTATGACAAGGTTTTGAATATAGAGAGCCTGACTCCCTGGACAGTCCTTGCCGTAGCACTCCTTGGAAGCATCGGCTTATCTCTGCTGTTTCACAGGAAAAACCATTACTGGTATTCTCATCATCATAACTGCAGAGGCTTTGATCACGATTCCCACGGGGAAATCATTGATATGGAAGACAATGACCATATAAAACAAAGCACCAGTTTTGGATCCAGCACCAAATACATTAACACGGATAATTTTAAGCAGGCGGATTTAGAGTGCAGCTTTGGCTCCATACAGGTTTATTTTAATAAAGCACATGTGGAAACAGAGGCCATTATCCGCATTGAAGGCAATTTCTGCGGTATCGAACTCTACGTTCCAAAGGAATGGCGGGTGGAAAACCAGATTGAAACAGTAGTTGGTGGAGTGAGCGAGAAAGGAAGAGGGAATACCGGCAGCGATACTGCTCCTGTTTTAAAACTGGTAGGCGAGCTTAATTTCGCAGGGGTGGAAATTATTTATATCTGATGTTAAAAAATGGGCTTCAGTCAATTATGACTGGAGCCCATATAATTATTATCATTAATCTTTCAGCAATTCATGAACTTCGCATAAATCATTCTTCTGCAGTTCAACCAAATCAAAGCTTACTGAAAGGCCATCATAATTTAACATCTTTCCATAAAGAACATCATCTAACCCCAGCAATATTTTAATGCATTCCACCGCCTGTAAGGAACCGATCACACCAACCACTGCTCCCAGTACCGGACCTGGCCGTTTCAGCTTTGTATTGTCGTAGCCAATACATTCTAAACATGGAAAATCCCTTTTTATTGACATAACAAAACCATAAAAACCGTATACGCCGCCTTCAACCAAAGGAATATCCTGTTTTATGCATTCCCTGTTCACAATTAATCTTGTTTCTACATTATCAACACAATCAATTACTACATCTGCACCTTTGATTATCTTCCCAATATTCTCTTCATCTATCCTTTCAGAAACAGGATTGATTGTGATTTGAGAGTTTAAGCTGTTTAAGACATTTCCTGCCAGCTCTGCTTTATTCATTCCCATATCTTTTTCATGGTAAAGGAATTGCCTGTTTAAGTTGGATTCTGATACTGTATCATAATCAATCAGCGTTATTGTTCCGATTCCTGCACATGCCAGATAAGTCAGAACCGGTGAAGCAAGACCTCCTGCACCAATCACTGTGACTTTTGATTTTTTTAATGTATTCTGTCCCTCTTCGCCAATTTCCTTCATTAAAATCTGACGTTCATATCTCATAATCAGCCTCCTCCTACCGGTGGAAACAGGGCCAGAACATCCTCATCTTTTACAGAAGCGTCTAACCTGGAGTGTCTTCCATTAATTAAGCAGATTGCCACCTCTTCATGAGGTATGTGAAAATAATCGATTACCTGGGCAGCTGTCTGAAACTGACCGGCCTCCAGGAAGGTAATCTTTTGCCTGCCTTCACGGAATGTAGCAAATAATCTTACTTCTATCATCATAACCTCCATTGTTGATTTACAGTGTTTTATACTGTCGTATTCTTTATTATATAAATATAGGAAGGATTTTATAAATGAAGCATCGCTTTCACTTAAAATCCTTCCTGTATATAATAGTGTTACGACTGACTATATTACTTTTTTGTTACCGGTATGGAAACTATAAGCCCAGACGTGCTAATGTTTCCTCAGTAGGAAATGCATTTTCCCAACCACGTACTTTATAATATTCCGGTAATGTAATTTTAAGCTGGCTTACCTGTCCTTTGGATGGGCCATTCGGAATCGGCTCCTCTGTCAGACGTTTTGGAAGTCTGTCATCTTCAGGCTTCATACCCGCAGCTTTGTTAAACAACCGTTCAATATTATAGATCCGCTCTCCTACTGTTAAAAGTTCCTCAGCTGTATAATTGGTTCCTGTACCGGCATTTAACATGGCAGCATATTCAGGCGCTCCCAAAGCAAATGAGGTAAATAAGCAAAGTCCCATAGAGTCGATTACAGCGGTAAGATCCTGGAAAATCTTTGTCCACATTGCCTTGCCTTCAATCTCAGTACGGTCTAACTGTTGCGGTAAACCGAGAATCTCCGGTGAGATTAAATAACCTCTGACATGGCAGCCTCCCCGGTTACTTGTCGCATAGGTGATACCAATTCCCTGAATGGCACGAGCATCATATGCAGGCATCTCCTGCTTCTTAACACTCATGGAAAGTTCAGGATGTCCATAATACTCGCATAAGCGGTAAGAACCCTGAGCCATCAGCTTCGCTAACGGTATTTCTCCCTCGCCCATACGTTTTGTCCACTCTATGATTGCCTCAGTATTGCCCCACTTTAAGGGTACGCCTTCACATTCTTCATCCTTAATCAGACCTTTTTCATATAATTCCATGGCTGCTGCTATGGTACATGGGGTAGAAATAGCATCTAAACCATATTCATTACACCAATAGTTTGCTGTGTTAATCGCATTTAAATCATTAATTCCGCAGTTTCCGCCATATGCCCATAATGGTTCATATTCCGGTCCGCCTGCAACCTTACCCTCAACATTGATAACACGGCCGCAGCCAATGGGACATCTGTGGCAGAAACTCTGTTTTACAAGATACTGGTCTTTTAAGCTTTCGCCGGACGTATCGTCCGCTTCCTCATAATAGGACTCCTGCCAGTTTCTGGTAGGAAATGCACCTGTATTATTAATAATGTTAACAAGTACTGCCGTTCCGTATGTAGGTAAACCGCCTCCGGTTACCCCATTCTCTTTTATCGCCTTCAGACATCCTTTTGTCACTTCCTGCAAAGCTTCCGGATCATAAGATTCAATGGAGGATTTTGTTGCTGTAGCCGTAATCGCTTTTAAATTCTTTGACCCCATAACTGCGCCGACACCGCTTCTTCCGGCTGCACGGTCTTTATCATTCATAATTGCGGCTAATAAGGATAATTTCTCGCCTGCTGGTCCGATATTTAAAACGGAACACTTTTCATGTACTTTTTTTAATTTCTCATCAATTTCTTCACTCATCATGCCAACATATTCATCTGCCGGCAGAATCTCTATCGTATCATCTACAACATTGATATAAACTGGTGTCTTTGCCTTTCCTTCCACTATAATGGCATCCCACCCTGCATATTTAAGCTTTGCTCCCCATACACCACCGGAGTTAGAACTTGCAATCATACCGGTTAACGGTGACTTGGTTACAACCATATAGCGGCCGGAAGTCGGTGTCTTGGTTCCGGTCATGGCACCTGTTATATAAATTAACTTGTTGTCTTCCGATAAAGGATCAACTGTTGCAATACCTTCATCATATAGCATCTTGGTTCCGAGACCGCGGCCTCCGATAAACTTTCTGGCCAGATCCATATTAAGTTCTTCTACCCTGATCTCTCCAGTTGATAAATTAATTCGGGCTATCTTTCCATTGTACGCTGTCTGCATAATAACACCCTTTCCTTTCATTGTTTAAAAGTAAACTGTAACGAAATAGAAAAGGAGTCCTTTCCAAACGCGGGAGGCACTAATTCTTAGGTTAGTACCCATAGGTTTTATCTGCTCAAGACAAAACTCGGATCCTTAAATTTATTGTACATTATTCGACATAAAAATGCAATTAGTTTTTTATTTGTTGCTTTTTTAACAAATTTATTCGTTTATAAATAGTTTTTTTGTAAATTATTTCCTTTGTGTGTCTTTTAATCTGTCTGCCTGATTTGCTCACCAGTTTGTATTTTCCCCGACTTTTTGACTTTTCCGAAGCACGTACCAGAAGTCAATACACAGGGGCGATCCGTCTGTCTCAGTATGCATTCAGGAAAGCAGCGTTTGGTATATGGCCCTATTTCTATGGCTGCATGATCTGTAAATAGAATATCTCCTTCATTCAGACGGGTATAATCGATCCCCTGGGTCACAATATTTTCCTGAAATTTCCGGAAACACAAACCTTCTTTTTCCTGTTTTCTAATCCACTGCTTTGATTTTGACGAAATAAGAGCTATCTGTTTCTCTCCTCCTAAAGCATGGCAATCCCCAACAATTCCTTTACCCGCTTCAAGCTCTACCAAAGTTACGCATTCAAATGGCTGACCTTTTTTTCTTTGTATCTGAAGTGATTCTACATATCCTGACTGCAATTTTATACCCCGTTATTCTTGAAATTCTTCATCTATATAGCATATGTTTCCCGCCTCTTCATACTGGTATCCTCCGGCATTTGCCAAACGTGTATGAAGCTCACTACTCTTTAATACTTCAATAAATGCTTTGATTTCAGGAAGTTTCAGATATTTTACCGGAACAGCGAAATCATATTCCTCCTGTCCGACTTCTATGAAATCCAGCTGCATCGCCTTTGCTGCCGAGAATATCCCCATGGCTGCATCTGCACTGCCCCCGGCAACAAGAGCCGCCACAGCCATATGGGTGGCTGCCTCTCTGTCGTAGCCAGTAATCTCAGAAGCGTCCATGCCAGCCTGCTTCAGCTTATAATCAAATAATACTCTTGTTCCGGCACCTCTTTGACGGTTCACGAACCGGCATTGTTTTAAGTCTGCTATTCCTTTCATGTTCAAAGGATTTCCTTTTTGCACAATGAGTCCCTGAATGCGTTTAACCCCTTTGATCAGCGCCATGGGTTCTTCAAACATTCTTTTTATATAAGGTATATTATATTTACCAGAGGCTTCATCCAGAAGATGGACAGGTACGATATGAGCTTCTCCTCTTTTGAGTGCCATTAATCCCCCCATACTCCCAATATGAGTACTGGACAGATATACACCCGGATAATGTAACGCCATCAGATCTGCAGCCAGATCAAGAAGCAGGTCATGACTGCCAATGCAGACAACCGTATGTCTTATTTCCTGCAGGCTTCTGTACAATTCAACTCTGACCGTTTCTCCGGCTTCGATTCCTTCACAATTCTGTTCAATCACACAGAAACCGTCGGCACGCACAAGACTCATGGCTGCGCCTGCCCCTCTGGCAAGGGGAGAAGCTACCAGTTTATCACCTACCAGTCCCACCTTTACCCTTACGTATTCTTTATGCTTTAGAGAAGATATCATTCTCTTTGACAATACTGCCTCTGCCACATTATTATCACCGTAGGTTTCTCCTGTTAGCAATGCCAGTACCGGCTTTACAAAATTTTCAAAATCAATATAGGCAGAGACCGGATAACCAGGAAGACCGATCACCGGTTTTCCTTTTACAACAGCCAGTATCACCGGTTTTCCGGGCTTAATTGCAACCCCATGCACGAAAACTTCTCCCAGTTCCCTTAAAATATGCACGGTATAATCTTCTGTCCCCGCACTGGAACCAGCATTGATTATTACCATATCGTAGCTGTCCAGAGCTTCTGAAACTGCCGCTTTTATTTTATTGTAGTCATCCGGGGTAGGCGGAAAACGGTCTGCTAATCCTCCATACGAGGTTACCATTGCCTCAAACATTCTGGAATTTGATTCAATAATTTCTCCTGCTTCCGGCGTTTTGGTTGGTTCTATAATTTCAGTTCCGGTAGGAAATATTGCTGCTTTGGGCTGCTTCACTACCATGATTTTAATAATTCCGCCGGAAAATAATACGCCTATGTCAATCGGTCGTATTTTGTGCATGCTGGGTAGCAGCATCTCTCCGGATACGATATCTTCGCCAATGGGTCTGATATGCTGCCAGGCTGTTGCTGCCTCCAGAATTTTAACAGTCCTTTCGTCAATTTCAATTACGTCCTCTGCCATGATTACTGCGTCATAAGGATAATTAACCGGATCTCCGGTATCAACCACAATAAAATCCTTATTCTTTTCTAAAATAAGAGGCGTCCTTTCTGAGGCGCCCTTTGTTTTTTCTGTTATTACCGCTATCCCATCCATGGCTGCAGCGTTAAAAAGAGGTGACGAGCACCTTGCATAAACAGCCTCTTTTGTTATCCGGCCCAGACTTTTTTCTACCGGAATTTCCTCATATTGCATTTTTACTATATCTTTCAGCGCTTTTTTATAAATGTCCAGCGCTTCATTTACAGGTGTATTATTTAAATAGAGATTTCTGTTTGCCATAGCTTATATGCCTTTCTGTTTTTTCCGGAAGTCGTAATTTTCATGTGATTTTATATATAAAACACTTCAACAATTTCGTCTTTTCTAAGTCCTTCTTTATTCTCATCAATTAAAATATAGCCATCAGCTCTTGTCATAGTGGTAATAAGGCCCGACTTTCCCAGAACAGGTTCTGCATGAATTACATTTTCCTGCCTGATCAGCTTAACAAGCTGGCAGGTCATTTTTCCAGGCGCTCCTGCCAGATTTGATGTGATGCGGGCAAATAAAGAGCTGTCTGCAGGCTGGTCTGTCAAATACTTCCAAACCCATATAACCAACAGTTCAAAAACAAGCATGGCCGCTACCGGATGTCCAGGAAGTCCTGCCAAAAGTGTACGGCTGCTTTCATCATATCCTACAATAGTTGGCTTTCCCGGTTTTAATGCTAATCCATGAATGAATGAACCCTCACTTGCCACTTCGTCAATAATATCATTGGTTGCATCCTTTTTCCCCTGGGAACTGCCGCCTGATATGACAACCAAATCACTCACCTGCATTGCCTGTTTCACGGCTTCTTTTAACTTCTGTTCGTCATCCTTTTGTACCACTGTATTCAGTACTGTAAGGCCGTGTTTTTGTGCCTGGGCACAAAGTGAATAGGAATTAATATCTCTTATTTCCCCCGGAGACGGTGCGGTATGAGGGGGAACCAGCTCATCCCCTGTGGATATAATGGTAATTTCCCATGGTTTAAAAACTACGACCTCTGTAATACCCAGGCTTGCCATAGCTCCGATTTCCTGCGGTCGGATCCTGGTTCCTTTCTTTATAACTATTTCACCCTGCTCTATGTCTTCACCAGCCAGAACCACATTTTTTCCATGGGAAACCGGACTGTAAACGGCAATATGACTGCTGTCAAAGGCTTCACAGTATTCAACCATTACCACTGCATCTGCTCCAGGCGGAATCATTCCGCCGGTGGGCACATAAACACATTCCCCGGCATGTATCTCTTTCAGGGCTGGAGAACCCATGTTAATTTCATCCACACATTCCAAAAAAACCGGCAGATTCTCCGATGATCCGGCGGTATCACCGGATATAACAGCATATCCGTCTACCACAGATCGGTGAAAGGCCGGTACTGGTTCCCTGGAAATAATGTCGCTAGCTAATATATATCCCTGGGATTCAAGTAATTTTCTGCATTCTGTTTTAAGCAGCTTATTCTGCATGATGTTTACTGTCTTATCTCTTGCTGAAGCTATGGTATCTACCTTTAATAATTTCATTCTTATTATTGCCTTTCCTGATTCAGTTTCCAATCGTGTATTTTGACAGATATTGTCTGATAACAGGATTATCAGAATTAAGTAAAATCTCATCCGGAGTTCCTGATGTGAGAATACTTCCTGCGTCCATAAAGTGTATGCATTGACAAAGCTTATAAATATGTGTCAGCTGATGGCTTACAATGATCCATGTAGCCGGTTTTTTTAACTGAATTTCAGAAATTATCTGCTCAAACAGTACAACACTGTCCGGATCCATATTGGCCATGGTTTCATCGATAAAAATTACTTCTGGTTCAAAGATCAATGCTCTTGCTAATGAAAGCTTCTGGCGTTCTCCGCTTGAGAGGCTTGGGGCATATTGTTTCTCTTTGCCGGAAAGCCCGCACCTGTCTATCCATTCCATGATTGTTTCTTTCTTAATAACCTGCTTCCTTATCTTTAATGGATATGTGAGATTATTATATACCGTATCATGAAGCATATAGGGTCTTGGCGCTGTAATCACAATATCCCGCTTCGTTAATGTACCAAAATCCATAACTCCCGTATCGGGCTTTAACAGCCCCGTCATCAGCTTAATCAGTGTAGACTTGCCGCTTCCATTATTTCCTATGATACCATGAATTTTTCTCTCTTCCAGACATAAATCTTTAACACTTAACTGAAAGTCACCTATTTTTTTTTCCAGCTTAATTATTTTCAACATTCTCTTCGTACCTTCTGAGAAAATCTACAAAACATTGGATGATAAAAGAAATTATAAGCAGAACAAAACCCAAAGTAATTGCTTCGCCAAAATCGCCTTTATTTCTCATTAATGATATTGCAGTTGTCATTGTCCTTGTCTTATACTTTATATTACCGCCTACTATCATCACAGCACCAACTTCACTGATGGAGCGTCCAAAACCGGTTATAAGGATAAAATAGATATCATTTTTCATTTCCTTTATCACAAGTACAAATGTCTGCCACCGGTCAGCAC
>JAEWPQ010000252.1 GCA_023460575.1 Bacillota bacterium | reverse complement strand
TATAACCGTATTCAGCAAAAGTCAACACCTTTTTTACAAAATATTTACAACTTTTTCGAATTTATTTATTATTCGTATTTTTTTTGATATTTCCACCCAGTGTTTTGTTCACTTCCACAAAAGATTTATTCCATGTAAGCATTTTTTTATTCAGTTCCGTTTTATCGCTGGTAGCCTGCAAAAGCTTATTTGTTACCTTATCTTTCATTCCCACGGCACGCTCACCTGCCTAACCTTTTGGTTTATTATATGCAAAACCGGCCTCCTGGTTATAAAAATGAGACCGGTAATTATTTTTTACATATTAGCGACACGCGACCAGTTTATAAATAGGATTTCCCTTGGCGGAAAATTTCTCTTCATACTCTGTCATTACATTTCCGGCTCCCATCTCGCTGTGATGTAAATCATATGTGAAGTCCACAATCTTCCAGCCTGCCCTTGGAATGGCTTCCAGAGAATAATCAAACAATTCCCTGTTATCTGACTTAAATTCTACAACCCCGTCCGGTCTTAAAATCTGATTATACACCGTCATAAAATCTTCAGATGTAAGCCTGCGTTTTTCATGCCGGTCTTTGGGCCAGGGATCTGAAAAATTGAGATAAATCTTTTCAACCTCTCCCGGCGCATAAATTTCAGCCAGATTCTTAGCATCTACGCACATGAAGTAAATATTGTCCAGCTCCAGTTCTGCCCGTTTCTGCAATCCCCGAAGCAAGACACTGGGATACCTCTCGATGCCTACATAATTAATCTCCGGATGAAGTGCAGCCAGCTCCATGATGAAGCGGCCTTTTCCCATGCCGATTTCTATTTCTATTGGGTTTTCATTTCCAAATACTTCCTTCCAACATCCTTTTTTCTCGGATGGATTCTGAATTACATAAGGACTCGTGGCGATTTCCTCTTCCGAACCAGGGATGTGACGTAGCCTCATATTTTTACTCCTCCAATTAATCATCTTTCCAATTCACAGCCTTTAAGGGCGTATGGCAGATAGATTGTATCATATAAGACATGAAATACGCAAGTCGATGAAGAGTTAATTACTCCTAATAAGTTTGGTCGATTTCATGTACTATTGTTCCATGTTACTATAGTGACATACCCCATTTCAATGTAGAATTAATAAACATGCCCCCCTTTAATTATAGGCACCCCTCATATATTTTTTAATTTTCTCTTACGACGTTCTATGTTTTACTTTGTCTTGTAGATATCGTTTTTATGTGCTTATTACGTTAAATTCTTCGAATGTTTGTTCTTTTTGCTATCCTTGCAAAAAAACAGTATCATTTTAGTATCACAAAGGCGAGCCCGGAATTCCGGATACTCGCCTATTGTATCTTGAATATATAAGCAATCTTATAGGGTAAATTATTCAAATCTCAAATCTGTAATATACTCCCTTAATTCCTTTACATTATGTAAATTCATTAATTTTTTATCAGTTAGAAACTTAAAAATAATTATCTTTACGATTAGAAACATCCTTACTAATTGTTGATCTATGCCTTTTTTATTTTTCCCATGAGCTATTGACGAAAGTATTGAATATAATTCTTTTAATTCCTTCTCAATACTTATTCTTTCGTTTTTGCCTGTACCTATTATAAAAGCTACATACTCACTAATTTGTGCAGTTATACTTTTATTTATAAATCCATCTTGTTCCATCAATATAGACTCTAATGCTAAAAAACACTGCATATATGCTATTGCATTATCATTTTGATGAGACGCCTCTGATACCCATATTATCGATTCTTTTAACCTGCTTTCCATATCGTTAAGATATTTCTTTTCCAATAAGTCCCAAACCTTGTTTGATGTTTCAGATTCAAATAGATAACTCAAATGCGTATCTATGCACATACTATCCTTAAGTTCAGACATTGAGATAAATATATCATTGTTATAGCCATACATTCCAGATGTGGATTCATAATTTAGATTATAAAATCCAAATCGCACTCTATCTGAATTATTAAATTTAAGTAAAAACCTAAAACAGGTATCAATTATTTTAAACTTTTCTATCGCATACTCTTGCGCTTTATCACTATCTTTCGCTACGCATACTATTTTCATATAGACTACATCATTGTCTGTTCTGAGCTTTTTTAAAAAATGAGAAGCGATTTCAATGTCTGATACATTCATTTCTAAATACTTCGCTATAAAATCTTTTCTTATCAATGTTATGCCTCTATACTCTACATACTCGGCATCTTGTATGGATATACCATAAGCTACTTTTATAAAGTTATACTCTTTCATAGGATACTTTTCATAATACTTTATAATACTATCAAAACTATTAAATTCGTTTAAACAATTAATTTACTTATATAATTATCAAATTCTTGAAGTGAAACGTCCTTTTCCACCTTGCACAAACTGCTATAAAGATTATTAATATTATTACCCCATTCTTTTTCATCTTCTTTTAATATGAATGCTACAGTCCCATTTTCTAAGCTTGTGATACACCTACTTTTCATATAATATTTATTCTTATCATTATTTACAAAAATGATTTTTGATTTCATTTCTTCAATTAATTTATCCTCTCTCATGGTGACCCCCCCTTGGATCTATATTTTCTTAAATAGTACACCACATTCTCCCAAAAGGAAACACCCATCTTTCGATAGGTGTAATAATGTACGCTTAGAAACAAAGTGGTTCATTTAATAAATTAACAAAGAGAAGCCTAAGCCTTGACAGAAGTATACAGTAATGATATCCTAGAGTTACAAAAGAGTAGCCGCCACACAAGGTGGAAGCTCCCATGATTGACTAAATGCTCATGAGTACATGAGCACGCCTATCCTGTTCGCATCAGGGTAGGCTATTTTTTTAACTTATCTATGTAAGTCAGCAATACCAAGATAAAGGTTGCAAATAAAAGCACGTCTGCAAATGAAAACATATCTGACACCACCTCCCATCTTGTTATGACGTAAAAGACATAAAAGCTGGAAGGTTCCACCCTGTATTCGGTTACTCCTGAAAAACATATTACCATACATTCCCAAAGCACACAATATATATTTGACCCCTGCAAACCGAGGAGGACAAATGTCCTTTTCCCTATTGATAGACATGGGGTTTTCTCCTTATCTTATAGCGGAACGCATAGGGGATTCAGTAGACATGGTAAACAATATTTACGGGCATTTATATCCTAATAAACACAATGAAGTTGCAAACAAATTACAGGAATTAGTATCAAAATAGTATCACACTTGATTTTTATATACAGGGAATCCTTTATTTATAGGCACTCCCTGTATATTTTTTAATTTTCTCTTACAAATTAAAAATCAATAAAATAACAGGTGCGCAATTTATCATAATCTAGTATAATGTCTGTATATTAGGATATAACCGTTTTGCAAAGGAGGAAATACATGGGAACTACAGATAACAGTCTCTGGATCAAAATCCAGCAGGGTTTGAGGGAAACCGAGGCACTCATGAACCAGAAGCAGTATAATATGGTCATGATCAAAGCCCGCCAGACTCTGGAATATATGATTCATTTTCTTGCGGAAAAGGCTTTGATTGTGGAAACCGATCTGGCTGACAGCATTGATCAGTTATATGAAGGACGATTTATTTCCCAGGCTGTCAAAGACCACTACCATCGAATTCGGGTTCTTGGCAATAAAGCAGTACATGAAGGCAATGACAGCCCCTATGATGCTTCTGAAGCCTGTAAACTGCTTGCTGCTGAAGTCACTGCCTTTACAAACGCATTTCACAGGAGCCGTCAGGAAGGACAGGCCCAGAGACCGCGCACCCCGGGAGTACAGGCCGCTCCCATAGCATCCAGAGCATCATCACAAAGAACCGCTGCTGCAGACGAGCACAGAAGGACAGGAACACCTCAAAGATCCGCTTCAGCATCTTCTCATAGAACCGCTCAGGGCTCCGGTTCAAGGTCTGTCCAAAGACCTGCCCAGGGCTCAGGTCCAAGAAACGACAGACGCCCGTCACCTCAGAACAGAAGCAGGCGCCGCAACAGAAAAAAGGGTTCTGATTTATCCGGATTATTAAAGCCGTTTCTTATATTTCTGCTTCTTTTCGTTATCGTACTGATTATTGTAAAGCTGATACCAGGAAAAGATAAAAAGAATGAATCCCTGCCTACAGAGATTTCAACCGAGATCACTTCAGAGGCAGTCTCTACCACTGCAGAATCTGCTACAGAGCCTACGGAACCAGCAACAGAACCGCCTAAAGTTTATACAACCAAAAGTAAACTTAATATACGGTCCAAGCCCGCTTCTGACAGCACAAAGCTTGGAAGCCTGGCTTCCGGTACTGTTGTGGAGTATGTGGATACTTATGATGATAAATGGACGATTATCATGTTTGAAGGCAAACAGGCCTATGTGGCAACTGAATTTTTAACCGTAACAGAAGGAACAGGCGAATCGCAGTCAGAATCAGAACCGGCTTCAGAAAGCACAAAAGCAGCCGGACAATAATATTTTAAAGCGAAGAATCAGAAGTGAGATACTCCTGATCTTCGCTTTTTTGTTTACAATGCATAAGCAAAGTACCATTGGTATACCTTATATTTATGTTGAAATTAAGTCAACAAATGGATTATTTCTAAAATCCTATGGAAATTTTTTTAATTTGTAGTATTATTATTAATTAGAACCTTTTTATTTAGTTCACTATTCACAAAAGGAGGGCAAAAAATGGATGGTGTGATTGATAAAATATCTGAGATCGAATCAGCTGCCACTTCCATCATGGAACACGCCAATGAACAGAAAAAGGCGTTTGCAAAAGAAATGGAAGAACGCACTGCTGCATTTGATGCCCAGTTGGAAAATGAAACAGAAAAAGAAATAGAAAAGCTGAAAGCAGGTATGGAAATTAAAATGAACCAGCGCTTAAAGAAACAGCAGGATGAATTGCAGAAAATTTTAGTGGCGATGGAGAAAAACTTTGAGGCCCATCATACCCTATATGCAAAGGAACTATTCAACAACATGATAAAGGGGTGATTAAATGGGAAATCTGTTATCCTACAGCGGTTTGACAACCAAGGTAAGGGCGATGGAAAGCCACCTGATCACAGACGGCCAGTTCCGGGATATGGCAGCTCTTGAAACAGTTTCTGATGCAGTGGAGTATTTAAGGCATTTAAAAGCCTATGAGGGCTTGTTTTCTGATCTGGACGATGAAAAACTTCACCGGGGTGCCATTGAACAGCGGCTTATCCTGTCCCTGTATCAGGATTTCGCAAAGCTTTACCGGTTTTCCAACTTAACACAGCGTAAATTCCTTGACTTGTATTTTATGCACTTTGAAATCGATATCCTAAAAAAATGTTTCCGTAATGCGATGGGACAGAACCGGCTGGATATCGATCTTTCTGTATTCAGGGACTTTTTTTCCAGACACTCCTCACTTGATTTAATGAAGCTTTCCTCTTCCTCAAATTTACGTGAATTTATAGCAAATCTGGAAGGTTCCATTTATTATGACCTGCTGGCACATTTAGAAGAGGGATCCGAAACGACCCTGTTTGATTATGAAGTACATTTAGATCTTCTTTATTTTAAAACAATCTGGAAAGTAATGAGTAAATATTTAAACAGGAAGTCACAGGAACTATTGATCCAGTGTTTTGGCAGCAAGCTGGACTTACTCAATATTCAGTGGATTTACCGTTCCCTTAAATATTATCATTTGAAATCTGCTGATATTTATGCACTGCTCGTTCCTTTCCATTATCATTTAAAAAAGGATCAGACTGTGAAGATGGTTGAGGCAGGGACCATGGAAGAATTTTTTTCTGTTTTAAAGACCACCTATTATGGTCAGAAGGCGGATATGGATATAAGGGAGAAACCGGACTTAGAACAGCTTACCAGTGAAGTTCTCGATAAAATATACCGTTCCACAAGCAGACAGAATCCTTATTCCATCGCAACATTAAATTCCTATCTTTATTTAAAGGAGGAGGAAATTCAAAAAATAATTACACTCATAGAGAGTATCCGGTATCAGCTGAATCCGGAGGAAATTATCTCCTATGTAGTAAAACAGTAAAGGGGGTTGCTTTTCCTGTGATAGAAAAAATGAAGTTTTTAAGTATCACCGGACCGAAAGAAGATATAGACCGGGTCATTGATACCTATTTATCCAAATATGAAATACATTTGGAAAATGCGTTGTCCGAATTAAAAACGGTTAAGGATTTAAGACCTTATATCGAGACAAATCCGTATAAGGATACATTTCAGCGTGCCCAGGAGCTGTGCAGACTTCTTCCGGATAACAGCAGTGATTTTGACGTAACGGATATATCGGTTGAAGAAGCCGCGAAAATCGTTGAGGAAATGGGATCCCAGGTTGCAGAAATTACTGCCTCCCAGGCAGCTATTGAGGAAAAAATCAATGCCTTAAACCAATCTCTGGAAAAAATCATCCCGTTTACGGGACTGAATTACGATTTGAGCTCCATATTGCATTTTAAGTACATTAAATTCCGTTTCGGGCGTATTTTACATGAATACTATAACAAATTTGAAAGCTACGTTTATGACACCATAGACACGGTCCTTTATAAATGCCGGGAGGATTCGGAATATGTCTGGCTGGTTTACTTTGTTCCGGATACGGTATCAAACCAGATTGATGCCATTTATTCGTCCATGCATTTCGAACGTTTTTTTGTGCCTGATGAATACAAGGGCACACCTTCCGATGCCATTCATTCCCTGCAGGATAAAATAAAGTTCCTTGTGACGGAAGAGAATGCCATCAAAAATAAATTATCCCAGATACTGGAAACTCGGCGGGGTGAACTTTTATCCGCCTTACAAAGGCTGGAAACCTTTTCCACCAATTTTAATGTGAGAAAGCTTGCGGCGTGTACCAAACAGAATATCAATACCTTTTATATTCTCTGCGGCTGGATGAGCTGCCGGGATGCCAAAGCGTTTCAGAAAGAGATCTCCGACGATAAAAAGACCTTCTGTATTGTGGAAGATGACCACAGCAACATTATGAGCGATCCTCCAACCAAACTGCTGAATCCAAGGCTGTTTCAGCCATTTGAATTATTTATAAAGATGTACGGTCTTCCGGCCTATAACGAGATTGACCCAACTATTCTAATCGGAATTACTTATTCATTCCTGTTTGGATTCATGTTCGGGGATGTTGGGCAGGGACTTTGCCTCCTCTTTGGCGGATTTCTTCTTTTCCGTCTGAAAAAAGCCAGCCTGGCGGCCATCATTTCCTGCTGCGGATTCTTTTCCACCATATTCGGATTCCTCTTTGGCAGCGTCTTCGGATTTGAGGATGTGATACACCCCGTATGGCTGCGGCCGATGGAGCATATGACCAACCTGCCGTTTATAGGCAAGCTGAATACCGTATTTATTGCGGCGATCTGCATTGGCATGGGAATCATACTTCTTACCATGATTCTGAATATTATTAACAGTTTCAGGTCACACGATCCGGAACGAACGTTTTTTGATACCAACGGCGCAGCTGGACTTGTCTTTTATGCAAGCCTTGTCCTTACCATTGTTCTTTATATGACAGGCAACCCCATTCCGGCATCCGCAATTTTATTTTTGATGTTCGGACTTCCGCTACTCGTAATATTCTTTAAAGAACCGCTTACTGCCCTGCTGGAAAAGAAAGCGGCGGTACTGCCGGAAGGAAAAGGCATGTTTGTAATACAGGGATTTTTCGAACTCTTTGAAGTTCTCCTAAGCTATTTTTCCAATACACTGTCCTTTGTCAGAGTGGGCGCTTTTGCAATCAGCCATGCAGCCATGATGGGGGTGGTATTAATGCTTTCCGGCGCAGAAGCCGGTAACCCCAACTGGTTTGGTGTGATCTTCGGCAACTTATTTGTCTGCGGTATGGAGGGACTGATCGTGGGAATTCAGGTCCTTCGTCTGGAATATTATGAATTATTCAGCCGTTTCTACCGTGGAACCGGCCGTGCATTTAAACCTTACGGAAAGAAAAATTAATCATTTCAGGAGGAAACCAATATGTCAACATTAGTAAAATTTACATTAGCAGCTGCATTATTATTAAGCATCGCAGTTCCGTTCGGAGCATTTGCCATGGGTGAGAAATCAAAAGGGCGCTACAAGAAAGCGCTTGGTATTAACCTGCTCCTTTTCCTTGGTACAATAGCCGTTTCCGGTGTTTTCCTCTTTAACGGACAGGCGGAAGCTGCAGAAGCTGCTTCAAATACTGCCTCAAGCGTAGCCGGCATGGGTTATCTGGCAGCTGCTCTTTCTACCGGTCTTGCCTGCATCGGCGGCGGAATCGCTGTTTCCGCAGCAGCAAGCGCAGCTCTGGGTGCTATCAGCGAAGATAGCTCCATACTTGGTAAATCATTAATCTTCGTGGGTCTTGCCGAAGGTGTCTGTCTCTATGGCCTGATCATATCCTTTATGATCCTGGGTAAATTATAATTTATGAAAATGTATCTGATCAGCGACAACGTAGATACCTGGACGGGAATGAGACTGGCTGGTGTGGAAGGCGCTGTCGTTCATGAAAAAGCAGAATTGAAGAGCCAGCTTGATAAGGTTCTGGCCGATAAAGAAATCGGAATCATTCTATTAACGGAAAAATTCGGAAAAGAATTTCCGGACATCATCAATGATGTGAAATTAAACCGCAAGCTGCCGTTAATTATTGAAATTCCTGACCGCCACGGTACCGGCCGCAAGCCCAACTTTATCACGGACTATGTCAATGAAGCAATCGGATTAAAACTATAAGAAAGAGGTGGTCATCTTGACAACTGAGGAAAAATTGCAGCACTTCCTTGAGTTTTGTATGGAAGATGCCAGATCCCGCAGTGCAAAGATGCTTGATGAATAT
>JAEWPQ010000251.1 GCA_023460575.1 Bacillota bacterium | reverse complement strand
TTCTCATTAATGATATTGCAGTAGTCATAGTCCTTGTCTTATACTTTATATTACCGCCTACAATCATCACAGCACCAACCTCGCTGATGGATCGTCCAAAACCGGTTATAAGGATGAAATAAATATCATTTTTTATTTCCTTTATCACTAGCAGAAATGTCTGCCACCGGTCAGCACCCATGCTTATTGCGAAGTTTCTTATCTGAGGTGCCATATTTTTACAGGATGTGTAAATCATCCCGCTGATTATTGGGGCAATGATTCCAGTCTGTACAATGACCATCGCCGGAAAAGTGAATAATAACTCCCATCTGCCCAAGGGCCCTCTTCTCATTAAAAGCAGATAAACTGCTAAACCTGCGACCACGGGCGGAAATCCCATTAAAGTCCGGTTTATTCTGATAATCACCTTTTTACCGAAGAAGTCAACCCGCTCCAAGAACATACCAAACGGGACACCAAGTAAGGCAGAGATAAATGTAGAGACAATCCCAAGTTTCATTGTCAGTAGGATAATATCTATAATTTCCTGATTTATTTCAATGCCCATACTTGTCCAAAACTGCATTCATTAAGACTCCTCTTTATTTATTTGCTGCCGCGTCAGGAGTAAATAAAGATTCTCCATACTCTTTTACACCAAAATCTCCGATGAGCTTCTGGGTCTCATCTGAAAGTATCCAGTTAATGAAATCCTGTGCGCCTTCAGCATTGATTTTTGAACTCTTTTCCGGATTTACGGCGATAACACCATAATTATTGAGAAGCTGTTTATCCTTTTCACATACAATATCCATAGCTGTCTTTGATTTAGTGGCTAACCAGGTCGCCCTGTCTGAAAGCGTATAGGCTTTTTTTTCTTCTGCCATCAGCAGGGTGGCTCCCATTCCCTGACCTGCACTGATATAATTGGGGTTATCCGCAGGTGTTATATTCAGATTTTTCCAGATAGAGAGCTCCTTTGTATGGGTACCGGATTCATCTCCCCGGGATACGAAGGCGTCCTTATTATCAAATATAGTACGAAAGGTCTCTTCTGCATTATTATTCTTTTCTATTTCACCCTTCGGTCCCACAACGACAAAATCATTATACATGACATCAAAACGCTTTAAACCATGTCCAGCCTGTATGAATGCTTCTTCCTTTGCTTTTGCATGCACAAGCAGTACATCCGCCTCTCCGTTCTCCCCCATCTTTAAGGCTTCTCCTGTGCCAACCGCTATGGTATCCACTTCCCAGCCTGTTTTTTGGGTAAAATCAGGCAGTAATTCATCCAGAAGCCCCGAATCCTGAGTACTGGTAGTTGTTGCCAAAATTATCTTACCCTTTTTGGATGTTGAAGCTGTTGTTTCAGCAGAAGTGTTTTTTGTTGTACTCTCTGCGACAGTGTTTTCCTGTTTACCGGAATCCCCCTGTTTTGCAGAATTACTGCATGCTGTTAATACAGTGCTTAATAAGATGCAGCAAAAAATTACAGTAATTTTATTTTTCATCTATTTAATTCCCTTCTTTGTTTATATATGGGCTGCTGCCTTCTTATCTTGCACAATTATTAGCAGTTCCAATCAAAATCTTCAGACCGTGGTCAAGTTCAGTAATAACATAGGTAAGGCATTCTTCCACTGCTTTCGGACTTCCTGGCAGATTCAGTATTAATGTGGATTTTCTGATACCGCAGGCAGCTCTTGATAACATGGACCGCTTTGTCATCTGCATGCTGTAGGCACGCATAGCCTCCGGTATTCCGGGAACCATTCGTTCAACGACTTTTTGAGTTGCCTCCGGCATACAGTCTCTTTGAGAGAAACCAGTTCCACCGGTGGTTAATATAAGATCTGCTGTATGATTGTCACAGATATATTTCATCTCATCGCATAACATGTTCATATCATCAGGAAGAATGGTCTGGTGAACTACTTCATATCCATATTCTTTCACAATTCTGCAAATAACAGGTCCGCTTATATCCTCTCTTTCTCCTGCAAATCCGGAGTCGCTGGAGGTTATCACCGCCACCCGCAATTTATCCGATTCCATTTTCACCGCCGCAGCTTCCAATACGGCCATATCATCCCCTTCCCGAATGATACCGCCTGATAATACACGGGCAAATACGCCCTCTCTGGGCATAATACAATCTCCCATTTTGTGATAGATCTCACATCCGGTATGGCATTCTTTTCCTATCTGGGTAAGCTCTAAAAGAACGTCATTACATTGAAATCTGGTACCTACCGGCAGGGAACGGAAATCAATTCCTTCCACGATAAGATTTTCGCCAAATGCGCCTTCTGCCACTTCTGCTCCCCGGTTCTTAAATGCTTCAATCTTATCATTGGACAGCAGACTGACCTGTCTGTGCCATTTTCCTGCATGAGCATCTCCTTTTATTCCATATTCCTTAATAAATTCTGCCATATGGACATTTTTCTTTTGTGTTCCTTTTTTTTCACTGATGCAGACTGCGATTATTTTTCCCATAAGTATTCTTTTCTTATCCTCCTATTTTTGACATACCATCGAGTTCTAATGTTCCCTGGGGATTGTCCCCTTTAAAGTTGTGGCTGACTGGCTTTTCATAAATCGTCTGCTCAATCATCTGTTCCAGAAAAGAATCCTCTTTATTGCCTCTTAAAACTTCTTTTAAGTCCGTTCCATGTTCATATTGCAGGCAGGTTTTTAAATAACCATCAGAAGTAAGCCTTACCCGGTTGCATTCATTGCAGAATTTGTGGGAAATTGCACTGATAAAACCAATTTTCCCCTCAAATCCGGATACTGAATAATAATGGGCCGGTCCGTTTCCAAGCACAGCATCAACTGGTTCTAATGGTCCATAGGCTTCTTTCAGAATTGCAATGATGTCCTCTTCACTATAATAAGAGTAGTTTTTTCCAAGCCCGATGGGCATCATTTCTATAAAACGGACACCCAGTCTGGAATTCTTTGCCAGACCGGCAATCTTTATAATGTCTTCCTTATCTGTATCAAGAACCGGAACACAATTTATTTTTACTTTTAGTTTCTGATAATTAAGAGCATCCTGTATTGCTGAACGTACCTCATTTAAAGCATCTTTTCTTGTGATCTTCTCATATTTTGAAGAATTCAGCGTATCCAGGCTGATATTAACTCCATCTAACCCCGCTGCAGCAAGATCAGGAAGAAATTTGCCCAGCAACAGACCATTGGTTGTTAAGGTAACATTTTTCATTCCAACCTGTTTTTTCATCTGTCCAACAAGAAACGCAATATCTTTTCTTACCAGCGGCTCGCCCCCTGTTATCTTTACTTTATCAATTCCAAACTTTAAAAAGCATCTGCAAAGCCTGAGAATTTCATCAAAGGTCAGTATTTCTTCATGGGGTAACGATGGAACGCCCTCCTCTGGCATACAATAAATACAGCGAAGATTGCATCTGTCTGTTACTGAAATCCGAATATAATCAATCTTTCTATCCCACTTGTCAATCATCCCATGTCCTTTCCGTTGAAAATGTCTCCGCTTTTTCCTCCGCTCTTCTTCTCAAGAAAAATGTCTGTTATCTCCATATTCTTATCAATTGCTTTGCACATATCATAAACCGTAAGCAGAGTTACCGTAACTCCGGTGAGAGCTTCCATCTCAACGCCGGTTTTCCCCTCGGATTTAACCAGGCAGACCGCTTTAATACTCCCCGTTTCCCTGCATACTTCAAAGTCTATCTGACATTTGTTTATAGCAAGCGGATGACACATAGGGATAAGCGAAGAGGTGTTTTTTACCGCCATGATTCCTGCTACCCTGGCAACCCCAAGAACATCTCCCTTTTTCACGGTATGATTTAAAACGGCCTCCATAACCTCAGAATTTACAATGATCTTACCTTTTGCAACTGCTGTACGTACAGTGATATCCTTCTTTGATACATCAACCATAACCGCATTGCCATGTTCATCAAAGTGTGTCCATTCTCCCATAATATTACCACCTCATCTTCTGGAATTTTAAAATAGCTGTGAATCAGTAAAATTTCAAACGCTGACCGTCTGCGGATATCACTAAAGTGTATCATTTCATGCCCTAAAAACAATATGCAATTTATGAAATAAATATATATTATAAAGACTATTTTGTCAATAATTATCGTTTTACATGTCGCTTATTTGTTTTTTTTGTCACATTTTACTAATTCTTTTTTTTTATGTTAATCTTTTTTTTACTATGCAAAAATCAATAGTGAATATACAGCCCCAGGCTATAAAGACAAACCAATATTTTGAAACAAAAGGAATGATTCCAATAGACATATCCCCAGACAGTCTTAGGACAAGTACAATCATATATATTATTAGCAAAAAAGTATCTATCATATTAAAAATTTTCATTTTTTTAGAGATCCGAATCCTTGATAAATTAATAAATATAGTCATAAGACAAGCAGAAATCAAAAAATAAAAAAGAGGAATTGCTATATAACCATATAATGTGTCCAGAATCAAATTTATATTTCTATAATAAAGTGCTGTCTCATAATACCTCATAAATAATAAACAGCATATGACACCTAATGCTAATAATGTTTCACTACTTGTTTTATAATTTTTCAACCTTCTGCCCCCTCCAGCCAGTAACCATATGGTATTAAATGGAACTATACTCCAAAAACAACTTTCTTTCAAATCCGCCCCGTTCTATAAACTTTTCTATCCGCTTTGCCTCCAGTTCTTCTTTTGTATATCCGCGTGCCTTACATATTGCATACAAAACTTCCAGAACATCAGCCATTTCCTCCAGGCTTTTGTCCGCCTGATATTCTTCCACTTCCTCCTGAAGTTTATTGTCCAAAGCAGCAAGGTATTCTTCATCCGACAGGACATGATATCCTGCTTTACGACCACTGCTCTTAATTATGTCCGGAATTTTATCTCTCACCAGTTTATTGTGTTTATCCAAATGTTTATACCTTCCTTCTTTAATTTTGCCTATGCAGCATACTCTGATTATACTACGAAAGACAGTCTGCTGTTAACCTGCTTTTAAAATAACGCAAAAGAAAAAGCCGTTGCCATACAGGTGATTCAGTGCCTATATTGCAACGGTTTTACAATTTAACTGTTATACTGTTTAGTCTGTTTATAGTGTTTATACTGTTTTAACTGTTATACTCACTCTTTTGAATTATACATTTTTTCTATCTGATCTGCCGCATCCTTCAAATAATCACAGGAAAAACGTTCAAACTCTCCCTTATCTACCAGACTTGCAAGTGCAGGATCAATTGGTATTCTTCCCAGTATATCAACGCCGGTTTCTTTTGCTATTTCACCCAGCTTGCTCTGTCCGAATATGGGGATTTCCTTTCCGCAATCCGGGCACTTTACATAACTCATGTTTTCCACGTATCCAAGAATGGGAATATTCATTAATTTGGCCATGTTATAAGCCTTTTTCACAATCATGGAAACCAGATCCTGGGGAGAGGAAACAATTACAATTCCATCCAGCGGAATGGACTGAAATACTGTTAAAGGAACATCACCGGTTCCGGGCGGCATATCAATTAAAAGATAGTCTAATTCTTCCCATACAACCTCTGTCCAGAACTGCTTTACTGTACCGGCCAGAATAGGACCTCTCCATACAACAGGAGAATCTTCTTTATCCAACAGCAGATTCACTGACATTATTTTTATGTTATTGACCGTTAATTCCGGAAGTATTCCTAATTCATTTGCGGCGGCCTTTCTTGTTATTCCAAACATTCTTGGAATGGAGGGGCCGGTAACATCTGCATCTAAAATTCCCACACGGTATCCTTTTCTATTTAACAGGACTGCCAGCATGGCTGTTACAAAAGATTTTCCTACACCGCCTTTTCCGCTCACTACACCAATTACATTTTTTATGGAACTGTACTGGTTTAATTGTTCCAGCATACTTTCTTTGCTGTGTTCACACCCTTCACAGGATTCCTTTGTACAACTGCTGTCTGAACAACCCTTTGAATTTTCGCTCATATTCTTTGCTCCTTATTAATGTTTCAAAATTATATTACCTGAATCTTCGAAAAATCAATACTTCCATCTTCATTTAGTAAATTCTCATTCGCATGAACATACTCAACTTTTCCAACGAACATTTCATGGGACCCGGTTACAATGGAATCAACCACGGTACACTCAATATTGACAGGGCAGTCTGCTAAGATAGGAGCATTTACCACTTTTCCATTTTCTATTCTGACATTCTTATCTTTTAGTTTGTCCACATCCCGTTTACTTACTTTTCCCAGATAATCAAATACTTCCTGATAATCTTTTTCTGCAATGTTTACCACAAAGCAACCGGATTCCTTAATCATTTTATAAGAGTATCTGGTTGGTACAATGCCCACCATTACCATTGGCGGTGCATAGCTGCAATTCCCGCAATAAGCCACAGCCAATGCATTATCCTCTCCATTTAATCCCCGGCAGGAAACCAAAACCCTGGGTGCAGGCCAAAGCGAACCCTTTTTATTTGCTTCCTTCTTGATCATGATGAATTCTCCTTTTCATTTGTTTTTTGATCTTATGCCCATTAAAACATTTTAATCCCATTTTGAGCATATGTCAATATCTACAAAAAAAGTGTCCGATTGCAACAGCTATGTACTGTGCATTCAGACACTTTTATTTTTTAATAATCACTATCCCGATGGCGCCAGCAGTTCTTCCGGCAGAACTTATTCCTGCATCCATCCTGGCAAATCACATTGACAGAACCACAATCCGGGCATTCATACGCGCCGTTCTTAATCGCCTCCAGATTCTCAAAGCTTTCTTTCCACTCTTTCCCGCAATCCTTGCAGATAATCGGGCAGATATTCCGTGTAAAATTACCGCCTTCAATCCGGATCATCTTCCCATGTATCAGACTGTCCGCTACCTTCTCCCTTGCAGAAAGTAAAATACGCTGAAAAGTAGGTCTTGAAACTTCCATTCTCTGTGCGCACTCTCCCTGCTCCAGACCTTCTAAGTCTTTCAGCCGGATTGCTTCCAGTTCCTCTAATTTTAAAATATTTTCAGGCAGCTGTTCTACCTCTTTTTCTGAAGGAACAAAATACGGAACGACTGGAACGTGCTCTATTTTTCTCCATTTTGTTGGTCTTGCCATCGAATCACCATTCTTTCACACCCGCTTTTGCAGGCTTATTCTGTCTTAAAATGAATTCCTTTTGCCATTATAGCGAAAAAGATAATCATTGACATTAACATGAAACTTCCTTGCTATTGCAGGACACTTTGCTTTCAGGAGAAAGAACACATTCCCATGTTCTTCTGAAAGCGCTTCAAAATTTCCCTGTCCTTTACTAATAATAATATCGGATTTATTGTAAATGTCAACAAACTCATCACTGCAATCAGACAGAATTGCTCCAGGTGCGCCGCAGCCGGTGGAAACAACGCGGGCTAACGTATTAAGTCCCGATGCAATTGCTTCTTTTTCTGTTACATCGTTGATAATCGGTTCATTCCGCACGCCATAGGTAATTGTAACGTCGGGGAAACTCTCCAGCATAACCCTGTCAAATATTGTTTCACCAGTATTGTCTCCAATAATCAGAATATTTTCTGCCCTTTGTAATTTCTCAGTAAAGATATCCAGATCGCAAACGGAAAACTCTTTTTCCAGTTCATTTCTTACACATGTCTCCAGCTTCAGATCGCTGTAAACAGCTGAGTCCAGATTATTCCCGGTTGCTGCGATTTTCAAGGCCCAGTAAATACTGTTTTTCTTATTTTGAAGAAAATTCTTTAGAAATGGATATAAATCCACTGCTGCCTGTAAATCTCTTTGTTTCACCTGCAGATATGGATCCTGAATGCCCGTCTCATCCCTCACAAGCTTATGTATTTCTCTTGCAAGCTCTGGTGAGTTTTTATAATTTTCATAGTCTGACAGTAGTTTTATGGTTTTTATCATGATTTTATTATGGCTTTCAACCCTGTCCGTCGCCATTCTGGCCGCTTCCAGAGACTGGCGCAGCAGGCATGGGATGCAATCAATTAATAATTCCATTATATTTTCCCCGATTAATCATTACAGTGACCTTCATGGGCATGTTCTGTACAAATACTTCCACTAGACTGAAGATCGCCTTCCAGATACCGTTTTACTGCATGATCCATATTACCCTGCGCACCAACAACCACTTCTATGCCGTTTTCGTTAAAAAGTGTCTGTGCAGTCTCTCCCATTCCACCGGCAATAATAACTTCTGCCTCATGCTCCTTTAAAAATACGGGAAGAAATCCCGGCTTGTGGCCTGGATTAGGTAAAAATGTTTTACCCTTGATTTCCTTTTGATCAACATCATACATTGTAAATCCCTGACAATGTCCAAAATGTCCGCTCACCATTGTTCCCTCACTTGCTACTGCTATCTTCATTTTGACTCCTCCATTTCATTTATTTAATCATTTTACAGTTACCAGTTATTATATCACACGCGTGATGAAATCCCACATGTCTTCCATTGCTTTTCTGGCCGGGCTTTCCGCAAATTCTGTAACAGGCTTTAAAGCATTAACCGCTTTCATAACCAGGGGATCAAACGGAATTAGTCCTGCTACTAAAAGCTTTTTTTCTTCTGCAAAGCGTTTAATCTGATCCGTCATATCCAGATTAATATCGTACTTATTTATACAAATCATGACTTGTGTTTCAAAATGCTCCGACAACTCCAGAATTCTTTTTAAATCATCCAAACCGGATCTGGTAGGTTCCGTTACAATAAGGGCAACATCCGTATCTGTGATCGAAGCAATCACAGCGCAGCCAATTCCAGGTGAACCATCAATAATCTGCAGACTATCCTTTTGTGCAATCTTCTTTGCATTGGTTCTAAGCTGTGTCACCAGTTTTCCGGAACCATCACTTCCAATTCCCATTTCTGCCCTTGATATAACCCCTTTCCCTGTTTCAGTAAGAAAGGTATCCGCTGTCTTTTCCTCTTCCAGGCAAATTGCATTCTGGCTGCATACCAGCGTACACGCACCGCAGCCCTCGCACTTAAAATGATTTATTGTTAAATTACTGATTGCTCCAAACTTGCAAATCTCTTCACAGCGCCCGCAAAAGATACAAAGATCTTTATTAATCCGGGCCTTCATGCTTCCATAGAAATCCTTTCTTTCCACATCAGTCCCCCGGTGAAAAAGATATAGATTGGGTGCATCCACATCACAGTCAATCTGCGTTACATGCTGTGCCAATTCAGACAGCGCTGCTGCCACAGTTGTTTTCCCGGTTCCGCCTTTTCCGCTCAGTACTGATATTACCATGAGAAAACCTCCTTTATCCGAGAGGAAATCTCTTCAAAATTCTTTCTGTATCCCTCACTCTCACAAAGCATACTGCCTTTGGAATACAGCACGGCAGCTTCCCTGCTGTAGGGAATGACTCCAAGTAGGGGGATTTCTTCCTTTTTACAGTAAGCTTTTATCATATTTTCTGTACCGTCATCCTTATTTATAATGATTCCATAAGGGATATTAAAAAGCGTTACAAGCTCAACCGCCATTTTGAGATCATGAAGGCCAAATTCCGATGGTTCTGTCACCAGCACCGCGGCATCTGCTCTTTTTAAAGAATTCACAACATTACAGGAAGTACCAGGCGGGCAGTCAATGAGGTGGTCTTTATCTGAAAGCCCGGTTAACAGCTCACGGATTACCGGCACTGCCATTGGCTCTCCAACATTTAACACCCCGCGGCTGCAGGAAATCGATTCTGCCAGCCCATGTTCCACAATTCCAATGGGACGCTTTTGATACATTAATGCCTTAGACCCGCAAACCAGGCTGCATGCCCCGCAGTCATGGCATAATTTCTCAAAAACAACAATTTCCTTTCCTGCTTTTGCAAGTGCATGGAACTGGCAGACTTTTGCGCATGCTCCGCAAAGAGTGCAGCTTTCCGGATCTATGACAGGGTATTGGGTAAATACGGTCTCCTTCTTTGTAATGGAAGGCTTCATAAACAGAAATCCATTGGGTTCTTCTACATCACAGTCCACATAGCTGATCCCCAAAATCTCCGCAAGATTGGTGCTTACTGTTGTTTTCCCTGTTCCACCCTTACCGCTAAGTATTGCTATATTCATGCCAATCTCCTATAAACCCTTAATTCATTCCATGATGGGCTTTTCCAGCCGAAGTAATCTCAGACAGCTGATTTTTTTGAAACTGTTCAATAGCACCGGTTACCGGAACCTCCTCACAGCTATAAGCTTTGATCCCAGCTTTTTCCAGCAGTTCAAATGCATTCGGTCCCAGGTTCCCTGTTATAACTGCAGTAATCTCCTCTTCCAGTACCTGACTTGCTGAAGCAATACCCGCACCCCCTCCAGCGGTCGCTCCCTTATTTGAAATTACATGAAATTCTTCTGTTTCAGTATCATAAATCTGAAAATAATCACATCTTCCAAACCTTCTGTCCAGCATGTCTTCCCGGTTTTTACCAGTTGCTGAAACTGCTATCTTCATATCAATTACCTCTCTTTCCCTATTATGAGCATATGCCAATTAAATAATACTACAATGGCTGGTTATTGTCAAATGCTCATAATTATTTTATTTAAATTCTTCTGCAAATCTTTTTTTCTGCAAAAAAAATTGAGGCACGAAATGTGTCTCAACCTTCTTCCCTCTTCCTTGCACTGGTAATATAAAAATAATCGTTAAAATCCGTAATCTGTATATCGTCAAAACCAGTTCTCTGAAGATTTCTTTTTAAAATCTTAGGATCCAGCCGGTGATCAGCCGGAGGGCCGAAATCACTGTCTTTTTTGATCCATTCAACTATAATGATCCGTCCGCCGGGATACAGAATACGGTTTACTTCCTTTAAAAACTTCTGCCGCATCTTCACCTCATGCATGACTGTGCATAAAAAGGCTGCATCAACGGACTCACCCTCCAAAGTCAGTTTATATTCCTGTGTAACAATTGGACGCACATTTTTAATATTACGTTCCAGCATTCCTGCTTCCACGTCATCAAGCATCTCTTTTTCAATATCCAGAGCATAAACAATCCCCTCATCCCCCACTGCCTCAGATAACGGGAATGTAAAAAACCCGATTCCGCAGCCGATGTCAGCGACGATATCCGACTGTTTAATGCCCACTGCCTCCAGAATCTTTTTGGCAGGCAATACTTCTCTGCGTTTTGGACTGTCCAGCTTGCTCTTATTTATTACTTTATACTTATGTGTCATAGTTTCACTCCCTTCTTACTCTTTATTTTCCAGAAACATTCTTTCAAAATCACCTTTATCAACCGGTCTTCCAAAATGATATCCCTGGAACATATCACACTGCATTTCCTTTAATATCTTTAATTGATCTTCATTTTCTATTCCCTCAGCTATTACTTTAAGCTGAAAACCATGCGCCAGATGAATGATATTTTCTAAAAGCACCTTATCTTTTTCATTGTAACTGACAGAATCAATAAATGATTTATCAATCTTTATTATATCAATCGGCAATGACTTTAAATAATTTAAGGATGAGTATCCGGTACCAAAATCATCCATACTGACCCTGATCCCATACGACTTCAGAAATACAATGTTTTCAACCGCTTTATTAAAATCTTCAATAACCATTGACTCTGTGAAAATGATACAGAAATAAACTCTGCCATTGCCACAATGATCAGGATAAGCAGCACCATCTGAATTGGTAAACGGTTTATTTTCAGGTTTAATTTTTTCTTAAGCAGCATCATATGAAAGCCCAATCTTATTTTTTATATGTGCATAGAATAAAAGACAGAGATTAGAGCCTCTGCCTTTTATTGTTTACTGGAGCATTGATAAAAGTGTCTGCTTTGACTGTACTCCAACTGTACTTTTTACCACTTTTCCATCTTTCATAACAACTAAAGTCGGAATGCTCATTACCTTGAATGCCTGGGCAAGCTCCTGTTCCTCATCTACATTGATCTTACCGACTCTGGCTACATCAGCTGTCTCTTCGGCAACCTGTTCTACAACGGGTCCAACCATCTTGCATGGTCCGCACCAGGATGCCCAGAAGTCAAGTAGAATGGGTTTATCTGACTGCATTACCTCTTTTTCAAAATTATCTTTTGTTATTTTTAATACACTCATCGTATATTCTCCTTTCTGTTGAAACCAAACATGTTCTTGATGGTGTTATTCTAACTCAAAATTATATTTATTTCTGTGATGATGTCACGGAGGTATTTTAAAACTTTTCTTGCATTTTGTAATAATTAATGATAGTATAATATCATAATTCGATATCGTTAATAAATATCGGCATTCAAACATTGGAGGATTGAAAATGAAAGACAAAATAATGAGAAAATTCTTTCTGGGATTTATTCAGATTCACATACTTCATCATGCGAAGAAAGATCCATTTTATGGTGTCTGGATGATAGAAGAGCTTAAAAGCCATGGATATGATATGAGTCCCGGAACTCTTTATCCCCTTCTTCACAGTATGGAATCAAACGGACTTCTGGAAATGGAAGAAAAAACAGTTGAGGGGAAAATCAGAAAATATTATAAAATAACCAGTCTGGGCGCCGATGTTTTAGAGGAAGCCCGAAAAAAAGCCCATGAACTTTTTAAAGAAATAAAGGATTAAGGAAAGGAGGCAGGATTTTTATGTTTTCACTCAGGGAAGTAAAATATAAACATATTCTTGACATTAAAGAACTGAATATAGAAAAATCCAAAGTTACGTGTATTATCGGAGAAAGCGGCAGCGGAAAATCCACACTCCTTCGTCTCCTGAACAAACTGATCAGCTGTGACAGCGGAAAAATCATGTACAACGGGCAGGATTTAAACTCCTGTGATTCCGTGGAATTAAGAAGAACTGTTGTCATGCTTTCCCAGCTTCCCGCCATTTTTCCGGGTACTGTAAGAGATAATCTGCTGATTGGCCTTAAATTTGCAGAAAAACCTGCTGCAAATGATGATAAGCTCCTCCATGTTTTAAATATGGTCCATTTGAATAAGGGCCTGGATGATGAAAGCGATCCGTTATCCGGCGGTGAAAAGCAAAGACTTGCGTTAGGCCGGGTGATCTTACTTGATCCTGAAGTCTTTTTGCTGGATGAGCCCTCCTCTGCACTGGATGAAGAAACAGAGCGGTTCATCATTGAAAATCTGGTTGCATACACAAAGGAAACCAATAAAACTTTAATTATGGTTACTCATTCAAAGAAAGTTGCACAGACTTATTCAGACAATACCATAGAACTTTCTCAGGGTAAAGTCATAAGTGCCAGGGAGGTGTAGGATATGAATCAGGTCATTGATCTGCAGATATGGCAAATGCTTGCCGCATATATCTTTGTTCTTATAGTAATGCTGATAGTTAAACTAAAAGGAATTCCAAGAGAAAAGGAGCTGATTATTTCTTCCGTAAGAATGACAATCCAGCTTATCCTCACCGGGTATCTGCTGATCTATCTGTTTGATACCTCATCTCCTCTCTATACAATCCTGGTATTAATTGGGATGGAGGTTTTCTCTGTTCATAATATTATAAAGAGAACGAAGCAAAAGCTATTTCATACCAATTGCGGGAATGCTGATCGGCAATTCCATGACGGGCATCTCTATAGGCGTCAGCCGATTGACAGAGGGCATGGAATTGCAGAAAAATAGAATCGAAGGAGCTTTGATGTTAGGCGCAACGCCCAAAATGGCAGCAAAGCAAATAGTCGATCATGCATTTGACTCAGCAATCCTGCCTACCATAAATTCAATGGTTGGTATGGGAATTGTATTTTTACCGGGAATGATGACCGGTCAGATATTATCCGGTACTTCACCGGTTACAGCGATTGAATATCAAATAGCAATTATGCTGGGAATACTGGGCAGTGTGGCATTATCTGTTATTTTGTTTGTACAGCTGGGGTATCAGACATTTTTTAATGAGCAGAGTCAGTTAACATAGGCCCTCTTTAACCACCCTGCGGGCAAAAAGCGGAATTAGTTGATATATTTCAACGAATTCCGCTTTTTATTTTATTTACAGACTCCAGTTCCCTCTCCGGCTTAATTTATTAAGAAAAGAGGCATATGTGTTTCCCTGCCCCAGCAATTCCTCATGCACTCCGCGTTCCGTTATTTCACCATTCTCAACAACTAAAATCTGATCAGCATTTTTAATCGTATGAAGCCTGTGTGCAATTACGAGAAGTGTCTTTCCTTTTACAAGTTCATTGATTGCTTCCTGAATATATCGTTCATTGTCACTGTCAACACTGGCAGTTGCCTCATCCAGAATTACGATGGGGGTGTCCTTTAAAATGGAACGTGCTATGGATATCCGCTGTTTTTCGCCTCCAGACAAGGTTGTTCCCCCTTCTCCCACCATGGTCTCAAATCCATCAGGTAATTTCATGATAAAATCATAACAGCGGGCTTTTTTAGCCGCTTCATATACCTCTTCTCTGGACGCCCCGGCTCTCCCCATTAAAATGTTATTATAAATTGTATCTTCAAACAGGTAAACTCGCTGAAACACCATACTAATGTGATTCATCAGGTTTTCCAGTGAAATCTCTCTGATATCTTTTCCCTGAAAATAAATAGTACCCGCTTTTACATCCCAGAATCTAGCCAGCAAATTTGCAATTGTCGTTTTACCAGAACCGCTTGGACCCACGATTGCAGTCATTGAATTCTTTTTCATAGTAAAGCTAATCTGGTTTAATACATCTTTATCGCCATAGGAAAAGCCCACCTGATCAAAACGGACTGCTTCCGTATCCAGATTGTCATATATAAATTCAGCTTCTTTTTCATCATTCAGTTCCGGCTCTGAAAGAATTTCATCCATTCTGTCCAGACAGCTGTTCATGATGTTTAAGCTTGCAGACTCACTAAACAACGCTTTGAGGGGATTAAATAATTCAAATACAAACAGTAATATTCCCAACAGATAGGGAAGGGAGATCTGGCCGCTGTTATACAGCCAGACGGAGCTTCCAAAGATCCCGGCAATTCCCAGTGCATAAATGCTGTTCAGCAGAAGCATCCAGGGAGCGATTCTCTCTTCAAACGTAATATTTTTATCTCTGGATTTCCGGAAATTTTCACTCAGTTCTTTGGATTTCTCCCCTAATAAGTTATAGCTTTTTATGACTGCGATTCCTTCCACAAAAGTAAGCACAGCCTCTGTCAGTTCTTCGCTCTGGTCCTGTCTGATATCCGCTTCCTCCGAAGATACACGATTCATTTTTAATGCAGCAATGTATGCGATTATGCTTGTTATCAGAGCAATAAGACCGATTGGCATGCTGAATAAGAGCATAAAAATGATCATGATAACAGAAGAAAAAAGATAAGTCATGATATTAGCAAGTTTCATCATAACATGCTCTTCCACATATAGCAGATCCGTTGACAGCACAGAACTGATCTTTCCGATATTACCTTCTGTAAAATAACCCATAGGAAGTTTCTTAAGATGCTCTCCCAGTTCCATCCGCTTATCTGCAAAGAGCAGATACCCGGCTCCGCTCTGTAACCGGTCACTCATATGATGAAACAGAATCTGCAAAAGAATGGTAATTACCATTGCAATTCCTATGTAAACACTGTCTTTTGCCTCCATACTTTTATCATAGAATCTGCTTAGTATAAAAAAAGAGTATACAATTGGCATTTTTGCTAATATTGCTTCCAACACCGAACATACAAAAGCGGTTATGATCCGCAGTCTGTATCTCCCCGATAATTCTAAAATTCTTGATAACACTTCCTTTATCATTACGCCTCACCCCTTCCCAGCTTCCAGTCCGCACTTTTTTGATTGGCATACCATAATTTCTGATATTCCTCACTGCTTTTTAACAATTCCTCATGGGTTCCAGCTGCAGATAACTGACCTTCTTCCATTACGCAGATTTTATCCGCATGAACCACTGATTGCAGCCGGTGCGCAATTACAAGAAGCGTCTTATTTTTCACAAGCTTTGCAATCACTTCCTCCATTTTTTCTTCATTTTCGGGATCTGCAAATGCGGTGGCTTCGTCCAGCACCACAATGGGAGCATCCTTTAAAATGGCTCTTGCCAGTGTTATTCTCTGCTTTTCGCCCCCCGACAGCTGATTGCCGCAATCTCCGGCCAACGTATCAAATCCACGGGGCATCCTGTTTATGAATTCCATGCACTGTGCTTTTTTTGCAGCTTCCAACACCTCTTTATCAGATGCAGCCGGTTTTCCTACGCGGATGTTCTCCATCAGACTGATATTAAACAGGAAATTATCCTGTGACACATAGGAAACCATGTCATTCAGTGCTTTTAAACTCAGCTGGGAAATATCCTGCCCACCAATGCAGATGACTCCTTTTTTTACATCGTAATAATGGACCAGAAGCTTCGCCAGGGTACTTTTTCCTGATCCGGACTCCCCTACCAGTGCAGTCATTGTATTTTCTTTCATTTTCAAGTTCACATCCCGGACAACCTCTGTTTCACCATATCCAAATGTGACATCCATGAACTCCACATCGTGATTATTTCCATTAAAATCTTTCATTTTGGACTTTAAATCTTCCTTGTCCAGAAGATTCTCCAGCGTATTAATTTTATACCGAACCTGGGGAGCCAGTGACAGAAATGACATCGTCCGCAAAAGAGGGATGCCGATACTCAGTGCAAGGCATAAGACCAATATAAATTCTGCCAGACCGCTATACCCTTTCAGTACAAAATAGGAACCGAAAGGAAGTGTCAGCAAAAGTGTGGCGGGAATCAGAACTCCATATCCTGCCATCCACGGCCAGCAGGCCCGAAACCATTTCAGCGTGAAATCCCTGTAATTGGAAACTGCGGTTCTATATTTTTCATAGGATTCTCCGCTTTTATTAAATACTTTTACCACTTCCATACCGTTGATATATTCAACGATGGTATGATTCATAAACTGGGCTGACTTATAATAATCATCCATCCGTTTCTTACCAATGATATACATAATCATCATAGACAGTATACCGAGAGGAAGTGACCCGATTGTTAAAAGTGCAAGCTTCCAGTCCACCAAAAACATAACAAGATAAATAGTTAATACCCCCATTACACTGGACAATCCCTCTGGAATTCCATGGGCAAGAAGAAGCTCCAGACTGTCAATATCGTCTACAAACATCTTTTTCAACACACCCACTCCTTTTTCCTGAATTTCTCCAAGCGGCTGCTTTTCCAGTTTTTCCTGCAGGGAAATCCGAAGATTCATTAAAGTTCCATAAGCAGCCTCATGTGATAATGCCAGGCCTTTACCATAAAAATACCCCTGTAAAACAAGACTGATCAGCACTCCCAGGACCCGGAACAATAAATATCCGCCTGTGATCTGCTCTCCGCGTATGACCGGCAGGATAACCTGATAAGCCAGCCAGAATGGAATGATACCCAGGAAAATTGCCGTTAACAGTACAAATACTGATTGTATGGTCTTCTTATTGTTTTCCCTTCCATAATAAAATAGTTTTTGAAGCATTGAATTATCTCCTTTCAAATTAAAAACAGAGCCAGTTAGTTTTATCTAACCGACTCTATTCTAAGATACTCCTGCTTTCTTATCTACCTGATCTGGACACCAATACTCACTTTAGACATTTTTTTCATTACTGGACCGATATTCACTGGGGAGCATTCCATAGATTGCCTTAAAGGTTCTGGTAAAATTACTTGGATTTTCATATCCCAGGCTCTTACTTATTTCTAATATACTCCTATCTGAATGCTTTAAATATTCTCCTGCCCGATTCATTCTTGCAACTCTTAAGAACTCATAGGGTGGATACTGAAACATTTTCTTAAAGCATTGCTTAAAAATGGTGGTTGACATCTCATAATTTCTGCACAGTTCTTCAATTGTATAATGTTTTGATAAATCCAGTTCCATCAGGTCTTTTATCATTTTGGTTTTTTCTATCTGTTCTTTTGAAAACACCCTTTGACTGTGTTCAACTCTTACATCTTCCCTGATCAGCATATGATAAAATTCCAGAACCTTCAGTCTGACCATTCCCATCTCATGGTTATAGAGAAGATGATAAATTTCTTCCGCCACATGTAAAATCCCATCCCCGCAGGGAAATACCATTGCCTCTTCTGTCCCAGGAAGTATCTGCAGAAAATAACTGATATCCAGGTCAAACTGCCGCTTCCATTCTTCTGCCATCTTTGGATCAAATAAATCAGGAAATAATAAAATACTGAATCCCTGAAGCGCGTCAGTTGTCATCTTTGAATCCAGACTTTTTTTGCAGCTGTTTAATATGACCAGATTTCCGGGAGAAGCATAGCAGAATTCATTTTTCCGAAGCTGGGCCTGATATACTCCGGTGCAATTATAGGAAATCTGATATACCGGCTCTTTTAGCTTCCATTCCCCAGCCCAGACATACCGTTCTTTGAAGTCACTCAGTATAATATCCATACCCGGATATAAATGATACCGTATCATTCTGCTGTTGGAATTTTGAACATCAATGGAATAAATGGTCTGATCGGCGTTTTCTGAGATGATGCGCAGGCCGAAATCTTTATCAATGAAATCCATATATGATTCCTCTCCTGATTATACCTTTCCCTCACCTGATAGCAGGCGAAAGGATCCCGCCGCCTATTCTATCTCTCTAAGAGTTTTTTTATCATACCTTTTTTTAACTCGATGAAATAATGAATAAATGAGTGTGAACTCATAATAATCCTCTGTTTCCGACCGCTTCACTTTTGGTATGCCATTTTTTATATCACAAACCTTAACAGGCGAAATATTATCCCCAATGATTGTAACAACACCAGATTTTCTTTTATTTTTCATTATTTCTCCATAAAGCGCAGCTTATTGCTGCCGCCTCCCCTTATATACTGCAACGTTCTTACATATCAATAATAAAGTAATATTATAACTCTGTCTATTAAAACAATACAAAAACTATACAAACAGATTATTACGCCCCCGAATTTATTTAACATATGCTATAATATACGCATACGTTAACAGATAAAATGTAAGCTTTCTACTGCCAGACAGGCGGCTGATCAGAAAGGTAATATTATGAAAAGCAGAGCTATAATAATAATTGTTTGCAGTTGTCTTCTACTATCCGGCTGTGGGAATACCAATACCAGCCATTTAAATGACATCGAGACAGCGAAAGCGAATAAAACGGCTTCAGACAACGAGTCACAAGCCGGGGAGCAAACCAGCGAGACTGCGGTTTCACAAACGGAAACTGAAAATTATGAAGGATATTCCGACCGTTGGACCGAAAGTAGTTTCAGTTATGAGAAGAACATTCCCTATGGGGGGTTAGAGTTTTCCTTTCAGGTCACAGACAACAATCATTTAGACGGCTATGTATTTATGCAGCAGGGCACCAGTGAGCGCATTGCTGAAATTGATAATATTACCGGCAAGATAACGAACGGGGAATTAAACTATAAATATAACGATGACGGCTGGGGCGGTTCTGGAATTCTTCATATCACATTCAGCAATGATAATACCATTCAAATCGAAGTGCTGGATTATAAAATAAAAGATACCAATTTATCCGGGTATGGATTTTCAGGTGTATATAAGTTACAACGGTCGAAGCAAAAGAAAGAGGAAGAAAAAGGTAGCGAACGTGCAGACAGCCAGACATCTGAACAGGATCTGCTTGATACAGTACATGAAAAATATTACTCCCATTGGACCGAAAGCAGTATGCAAACTGCAATTGCAGAACGAAAACAATACCGTGATAAATGTTCTTTTTATCCAGAAGTAGAGGAGTATTTAGAAAATGTGCGGGAGGTAAGGGATATTTCTTCTCTTGTAGAACCTCTATATTATACAGATATGAAGATTTATCAAATACAGGATTTTGAAGATGTTCCTTCATTAATCATACATCTGGCTAAAAATGAGATTTATGCAAGACATGGCTATATATTTAAAAATGAGGATTTGAATAATTACTTTAAAGGGCAGATTTGGTACGAACCTTCAATTACGCCTGAGAATTTTAAAGACAGTCTGTTTAATAAAGACGAACAGGCGAATTTAAAGCTGTTATCCAGCCTGGATACTTATAAATAATCATGTCTGATATGATTTGCTGACATGTTTTTCCAAAATGGAGTGCAATATGAAAAAGGCCATTACTTTTGTATTAACAATACTTATATTATTCTCAGCATTCCCAACACAAAGCTATGCAATGACAGATGCCCAATCTGCTGCCATACAAACATTACTTAATGATGCCTGTCGTATATCGGGTGTTCCGGGAATGTCAATATCAATTCTTGATGAGGATGAGATGTTCTTCTTTTCTTCCGGTTATGGAGACCGTGAAAAGGGAGTCCCTGCAAACGAAAATACACTATACGAGCTTGCATCGGTCAGTAAAGCTTTTACCGGAATAGGAATTTTGCTGTTGGAAGAGCAGGGACGATTGTCAATGACTGATCCAGTCCAAAAATATCTCCCCTGGTTTTCTTTAAAGTATCAGGGTAAGTCTGTTGATATGCAAAGCCTTACCCTCAACAACTTTCTTCACCATACCAGCGGTCTGACAAATTTCAGGCATACTCAGAATATCCCTCAGGGAAACACACCGGATTTGCTGCATAGAACAGTGGAAATGCTGGCAGGCGCTGAATTGGCGTTCCCACCCGGCGAACGGTATAGCTATGGAACCGTTAATTATGATGTACTGGGTCTTGTTATTGAGGCTGTGTCGGGACAAAGCTATGAAGATTTTATGAGGGAACAGGTATTTCAGCCGTTAGGGCTTTATCAGACGTATGTTTATAAAGAAGATGCCAAAGCCACCGGGCATTTAGCTCAGGGCTACCGATCTTCCTTTTTTATAACAACACCATATAATGCTCCGGATTATGCGGGAAATAAACCTGCGGGCTATCTCATTTCCTGTACAAAAGACATGGCGCGGTGGATGGGCATACAGATGGGAATTGTGCAGGACATACCTGAAATTTTCCGGGAAGTGATTGAAAAATCACATCAGGGTGACCGGACCGTTCCTGCCGTCAACAACATGTTTTATGCAGCGGGCTGGTCGGTAAATGATGATCAAACGGTACTAGAACATACCGGAGGCAATCCAAATTTCAGAACTGAAGTGGTCATACTGCCAAACGAGCGAAAAGCCGTTTGCTTACTGACTAACGGAACAAATACCAATGTAAATGTGGTACTAAAAATCAAAGATATACTAAACGGCAATCTAATACAGTCATATGACATAAGCAGCACACAGCTTATGGATATCATTTTGTCATCTGTGACTATGATCTGCTGCCTATTCACGGTTCTGTTCGTTTGCTTAGGATTTCACAGAAGGAAAATGAATAAACGGCAGCCAGTGACTAAAAAGAGAATCATTGTATCAGTGATTCTGCTCATTGCCGTGATTGCCCTGAGTACCGTTTTATTGTTAGTAGGATCTAACTGGTTAACGATACTCATTTGGCAAACATATAGTATCCTTACTGCTTTGATATCATCGGTATTATTAACAGCAAGCATTACTTATTATACATGGGCATAATATCTTACTCCGGAAATACCTAACGGAAAACCCCCAATTTTTTGCCCCGTTTGATGGTTCCATTGCTATTCCATTCTGTATAGACATAAGGTCCCTTGTCCGTGGTTCCATTTTCAGTAAAATAATGTGTTTCATTATTATAGTTGATGGGTCCGGTCATCATTTTCAGAGTACTGGTGTTAAAGTAATAGACATTTCCATTGATTTTCATAATGCCTCCCTGAAGCTCGCCGGTATCAGTTGCGTAATACCATGTGTTATCCCTTTGAATCCACCCAGTACGCATAAGCTGATCCTTACCAAAGAAGAACCAATGGCTTTTATAATTGACCCAGTTATTCGTACAGTAATCGCCAGATCCCCACCTATACTTCATCCCCTGTGGTGTGCTCTCGAATCCTGCAGCAAATGCTGGCATAGCACTTCCTATCGCTATAGCCATAGATAATAATGTAACCGTTAAATGCTTTTTTTTCATAGATCTTTACCTCCTTAAATTGCAATTAGCTTTTTTTAGATCTGGCTAGAGTATATATTCGAATGCAACTATAAGTCAATGAAGTTTATTTTATTGTAAATATATGTAAATTTAATGTAAATATTTGACATTAATTTGTAATTATCTTAAGAAATAGATTTTTTTAAGTATTCAACTTGTTCACCCTAAACTCTTGACATCTCCTTAATAACATGTTAAGATTTTTACGATTCATCGGAGGAAGCTTACTCCATAGAGATAACTCTAAGAAGTAATTTTGCCGGATAAGATGGTATGTCGAGAGACATACTGTTTTGTCCGGCTTATTTTTTTGCAAAGAAAGGGAAATTTAATGAAAGAAATAACTAATTTTACAGAGGGTAAAATTCTGTCACCCTTGTTAAGATTTGCAATACCTGTTCTTCTTGCTATGTTTTTACAGGTTATGTATGGTGCTGTTGATCTAATAATTGTCGGGCAATTCGGTTCAGTTACCGATGTTTCAGCAGTAGCCACAGGAAGTCAGGTGATGACGACTATTACTTCTATTATTAATGGCTTTGCCATGGGAATCACAATACTTATGGGGCAAAAACTGGGACAAGGAAAATCGAAGGAAGCCGGATATGTAGTAGGCAGCGGTATCTGTCTATTCTCCGTACTTGCAGCAATCATCACTGGTATTATGCTCATTTTTGCTGTGCCAATTTCAAGATTAATGCATGCACCCGCGGAGGCGTTTGACGATACGGTGTTATATTTGTATATTTGCTCGTCAGGTACTATTTTTATTGTTGCTTATAATGTAATCTGCGGTATTTTCAGAGGACTTGGAGATTCTAAAACTCCTCTTATCACAGTAGCAATTGCCTGTGCTGCTAATATTTTAGGAGATATTCTTTTGGTTGGTGTATTTCATCTGGGCGTTACTGGTGTGGCCATTGCAACTATATTTGCACAGGCATTCAGTGTACTGCTTTCTATCCTCATTATAAAAAAACGCGGGCTGCCTTTCGATTTTGCAAGAAGCAGTATTGGTTTTCATAAGGGTATTACCTCACAAATTCTAAAATATGGTGCTCCCATCGCCCTGCAGGACGGGCTTGTAAACTTATCGTTCCTGGCCATTACCACCATTGTGAACTCACTTGGAGTCATCGCTTCCGCAGGCGTTGGTGTAGCAGAAAAGTTAGCAGGGTTTATTATGCTTGTTCCCTCCTCTTTTGCACAGTCAGTTGCCGCTTTTGTGGCTCAAAACTACGGTGCCCAAAAATATACCCGAGCAAAGAAGACGATGGCTTATGGTGTTGGTACTTCCCTTTGTTTTGGTATTGTTATGGGTTACTTCTCCTATTTTCATGGTAATTTACTTTCCGGAATGTTTTCAACAGATATTGCAGTTATAAATGCCTCTTGGGATTATATGAAAGCCTATGCCATTGACTGTCTGCTAACTTCCTTCCTGTTTAGTATGGTAGGATTTTTTAATGGATGTGGTAAAACAACCTTTGTTATGTTTCAAGGGATTTTCGGTGCTTTTTGTGTAAGAATACCATTATCTTACATGATCAGTAAGTCCGCTTCCTCGTCCATATTTTATATAGGTCTTGCTACACCCTGCTCTACTTTTTTACAAGTTACGTTATGCCTTATTTATTTTATCTTAGTCACAAAAAATTTCAAGAAACGGATGGATATAGAAAATGAATCTTACCTTTCATAGACTTTGTACTGCTAATATAGAAGACGCCGCTCATGTAATCATAGAAGCCTACAAAATGCCCCCCTGGTGCATTGTCTGGTCGGCAGAACAGGCTCAGAAAAGTATTACGGTGTCAATGAACAATCCGCAAGACAGGTGTTTTGCTGCTTTTGAAGGTAATGTTTTTGTTGGTGTTCTAATTGGAAGAGTACAGATTTACGCAGAAGATGAATTTTACATCATGCAGCTTGCGACTCACCCACAATACAGCAAAAAAGGAATCGGCCGTAGATTACTTACATACTGTACCGAACAAATTAAATCAGAAGGCATAACACATATTGAGTTATTGACGGCTCCGCACGACACTGAGTTCTATGAAAAATGTGAGTTTAATTCCAGTGATGCTATAAACTTTTGGAAAGATTTATAGTAAACGATCCATTTTAGCGTTTATCTGAATAACAGGCAGAGATCCCTCTGCCTGCTTTGAAGAACTAACCATGACGCTTATTGGCAACAATTGAAAGTTTATCATAGATTGTTCCAGATATTTTATTGTTCAATCTGTTTTATTCGCAGACTAATACTATCCTTTATATGCCGGCCATATATGATAAATGGTATTAAGATACACATAGCTGACAATGCGATAAGGTTAGAATTTATATCTGTGCAGTTTTTCAATTCTTTTTCTTGTGAAATTAATTATTATTTTATAAAACATTTCTCTCGGAAGAAAACTACCCATAATCCGGATTATTTTTGCATCCAGACCCGGAACACTTACTACCTTTCCCTTATTTAAATCTCTCATCGCCAAATTAACATTTTCCTCCGGATCCATAAATTTCATAATCCTTTTTTCTTCTTAACTACATTCATT
>JAEWPQ010000250.1 GCA_023460575.1 Bacillota bacterium | reverse complement strand
ATTACCAGTTCCTGTTCCGGATCCAGTTTCTTATCTCCCAGCTCCTGTGTTATGATTTCAAAGCTTCTCTTCTCAATTTCCTCGGGGCGAACCCGTTCCAGTTTAAACTCCATTCTTTCCTCCATTGTCTCTCGTTAACCCCATAAGGCTGTAAATCCGGTCCATATCAAGGCTCTCCCGCAAAAGATCTGCCAGTCTGTCATACTGTTTTTCTTTATATTCCTGATAGCTGACAGCCGTACCCGGCTGGCTGGCAAGCCCTTTTTTCTTTCTAAGCGCCGTTACAATGGTATCCGCAATGTTCTCACTGTCAAAGAAACCGTGAATATAGGTTCCATATACATTCTTTCTCTGACATCCATCCATTTTTGCCAGATGGGAGCCGGACTGGCTCTCCATTACATAGGCTAAGGGCGGCAGTGCGCGCTCTGTCTGTCCCATATGAATCTCATAGCCTTCTATATTCATTCCTGATAAATCTTCAAAAATTCCTTCCACTGCGGTACATGCACCGGTCACTCTTGTTCTGGTTTTTTTTGCTCCGAACACAGTCCGTACAGGAAGCAGTTCCATACCGCGGACAGAGGAACGGCCTAAAGAAGATTCCACTGCCAGAGGATCCTTTAACTGTTCCCCAAGCATCTGAAAACCCCCGCAGATTCCAAATATCGGAACCCCTGATGAGGCCAGCTTTAATATCCCGGCCTCCAGACCATTCTGCCGGATCCAGAGAAGATCCTCTATGGTATTCTTACTGCCCGGCAAAATCACAAGATCCGGGGTTCCCAGGCTTGAAACAGAATCCACATAGCGAAGAGCTACAGAAGGAATTGTGGAGAAAACAGAAAAATCCGTAAAATTTGAAATCCTGGGAAAACGGATGACCGCTATTTCCACATCGGCCCGCTCTGACATTCCTGTATTACATAGATGATTTCCCAGGCTGTCTTCGTCTTCAATATTCACATCCATGTAAGGCACCACTCCGGCGACCGGTATGTGAAGCCGTTCTTTAATCATGTCAAGTCCTGGTTCTAAAATGGTTTTATCACCCCGGAATTTGTTTACAATCAGGCCGCCGATTCTGGCCCTCTCTTCCGCCTCCAAAAGCATAACAGTGCCGTAAAGCTGGGCAAACACTCCGCCGCGGTCAATATCTCCCACCAGCAGCACCGGTGCATCTGCCATCTTTGCCATACCCATATTGACAATGTCTTCCTGTTTCAAATTGATCTCTGCAGGACTGCCTGCGCCTTCAATTACGATCATGTCGTATTCCTCTGACAGCTTGTCAAATGCTTTTTTTATCTCCGGTATCAGATTCTTTTTATATGCAAAATATTCTTTTGCAGGCATATTGCCAATGGAAACACCATTCACTATCACCTGAGAACCAGTATCATTAGTAGGTTTAAGCAAAACCGGATTCATAGCTGCCACAGGTTTTACACCTGCTGCCTCAGCCTGCACCACCTGTGCCCTTCCCATCTCCAGTCCTTCCTCTGTAATAAAGGAGTTAAGTGCCATATTCTGGGATTTAAAAGGTGCAACCCGGTATCCGTCCTGCTTAAAAATCCGGCACAGCCCTGCCGTTATCAGGCTTTTCCCTGCATTGGACATGGTCCCCTGAATCATGATTGTCTTTGCCATGCTCTCATTCTCCTTTTGTCAGTATGGATTTTAATACTGCAAGAAATGCATCATTTTCTCTTCTCTGCTTTATGCAGATCCGGTAATAGGTGTGGTTTAAACCTCTGTAATTGAAGCAGGACCGGATCAGTACCTGCCAGTTAAGCAATTCTTTGTATAATAGCTTTTCCTCATCCTGGGCTTTCTTTCTTGTATCTTTAAAAAACAGATAATTTGCCATGGAATCAAAGACAAAAAAGCCAAGATCACGAAGGTTTTGTTTTAAGTATTCCCGTTCACCGGAAATCAGCCGCCTGGTTTCTTTCACATATTCCTTTTCATTAAGGGCCGCCTCTCCGGCTGCCTGGGCAAGAGAAGAAACACTCCAGGGCTGTCTGATCCGGTTCATGGATTCTATGGTTTCTTCGCAGGAAGATATGCCATACCCAAGACGGAGACCTGCCATGGCGTAAATTTTTGTAAATGCCTTTAAAATAAATACATGGTCATATCCGCCTGACGAAATCACATCCAGTACGGAATAAGCCTCGGGATCATCAAGAAATTCATTAAAGCATTCATCCACTACACAGAAAATTCCTCTTCCCCTGCAAAAGTCCAGAAGTTCTTTCATCTCTTCTTTCTCAAGTGCAAATCCGGTTGGATTGTTGGGATTGCACAGAAACAGCATATCAATTCCCCGGCCGCTTAATTCAAGCCACTCTATTAATCTTTTAACGGATAAATGAAACCCGTCAGTCTCGTTTAAATTATACCATACAATTTCTGCGGATACAGTCTCTAGTGCCTGCTCATATTCCAGAAAGGAAGGTGCGATTAAAAGTGCCCGTCCAGGTCTTATAACCTGCACAATCTGAAAGATTAAATCCGCAGCTCCGTTACCGCAGATAATATGTTCTTTAGAAAATCCATGAAATGCTCCAAGCTCTGTTCTCAAGTTCCCGCAGCGGCTGTCCGGATAGCAGGAACAGTCTTCAATTGCCAGCAAAAGTGCCTTTTTTACACCTTCCGGAAGACCAAGAGGATTGATATTCGCTGAATAATCCATAGTAACGCGATTAGTGTAAATGTCTCCGCCATGCTGATATTCCATTTTTATTTCTCCCATTAATGTGTATCTTCTAAAAAGTGATAAAGAGCAGAATTCCAACAGGGATAAGTGCCAGGATGTATGTAACTGTCATCAGTCTGTTGGCTCTTAAGATGTCTTCATACTCCACCGGCCTCACCGGATCTCCTATAACAGGCTTTTCATATAAGGTTCCAAAATACCATGCATTTCCAGCCAGCTCAATCTGAAGAATCCCTGCGCAGACTGATTCGGTCTGTGCGGAATTAGGGCTTTTGTGGTTAAAACGGTCACGTTTAAATATACGGAATCCATTTCTCCCATTATACTTTCCTCCATAAAACAATTGGCATAAATAACCAGCCGCCAGCATGAAAAAGGCTGATAATCGGGCCGGAACAAAGTTAACCAGATCATCAAGCTTTGCTGCACACCGTCCGAACCAGAGATACCGGTCATTTTTATAGCCTACCATGGAATCCATGGTGTTGACTGCCTTATAAAGAAATACACCGGTCCCGCCAAAAAGTGTCATAAAAATCAAAGGAGCGATCACACCATCGGAGGTATTCTCCGCTACGGTTTCCACTGCGGCCTTTGTAATACCCATATCAGTAAGATTTTTTGTATCCCGGCCCACAATCATGGATACAGCAAGCCTTGCTTCTTCCGTATCCTGTTTTAAAAATGCACGGTATACCTTCATACTCTCTTTTCTTAAAGAGTGCCAGGCCATCATCTGATAACACATAATGCTTTCCACAGCGAGCCCTGCTATGGGAGAAAGGCTGTAGGAAGCAGACAAAAGAGCAAAGGAAAGACCACCTGCTGCAAGAAGCACCAGCACAACCAGCCATACACCTGCCTGTCTTTCCCCTGTTTCATCTTTCGAAAATACAGGCCGTAATTTTTTCTCCAGCCAGCTTATCAGGTTTCCGATTCCGCAAACAGGATGCCACAAAAATAAGGGATCTCCAAAGCACGCATCCAGAAAGCAGCCAATCATTACCGCAGTTACATGATATTTAAACATAAGTCAGTCCTTTTCCATGTTCTATTTAATCCTGGCAGGTATCCCGCATACCAGACGGTATACTTCTCCGCTGTGTTTTGCCAGCTTCACTGCCGCTCTGCCGGCGCTTTCCCTCCACCGCCTGTCAAACGGATCTTCGGGCACAATCCCGCATCCAAGCTCATTGATGGTAATAATCACTTCCGGATTGTTTACCAGAATATTTCGTATAAATTCTTCCGGATCCATTTCTTCCCTCAGAAGTCTTTTGACATACTCATGAAAATTGTGAATGATTCTGGATTCAAACGCTGCCGGATAGGGGTCTGAGCCCCCTTCTGCAACCTGTTTTTTATCATCCGTTTCTATATTTGCAAGCTGCAGGGCATAGGAAAGCTTTCCCTGCCATGCTCCGCCGATAATTAACTTCATATAATTAATTCCTTCCTGCCGTTTCTATATTTTCATGTGTGACAGGACAGCCAGTCCCATTACAAGAGCCAGTTCCAGGATCTGAAGAAAGTATCCTGCAAGATCTCCTGTGATTCCTCCGAATTCCCGTTTTGACATGCAGTAATAATACAAAAATACCATAAAAGATATGGCAGAAACGACCAATACTGCCCCTGCGCCTGCTAAAATCCAGACTCCCAGGAAGGAAATTCCAAGGTAAAGAACCATAACAGTTCCAACCGCTCTTTTATGAGCTCCATCTGAAAAAGCCGCTGCCAGCCCGCTTTTTTTCGCCATAGGGAAGGTAACAACAGAAAGTCCGCTTAAGGCTCTGGTTATAACAAACGTCAGGCAATAGGCAGGGATCATGGCAGGCCTCATTTCCATAAAAAATGCCATGTATAAAAGGAAATAAATTCCACATCCAATAATTGCAAATGCCCCTGTATGGGGGTCTTTGAGTATCTCCAGCTTTTTCTCAGTTTCGCCGTGGGATGATTTTGCATCGATGACATCAAGCAATCCATCCATATGAATTCCACCTGTAACCGCCACAGGGATGACAACAGGCATGATCTGTTCTAAAAAAGGAAATCCCAAAGTACGAAAAAGAAGAATAGCGCCATACTCCAGCAAACCAATTACTGCTCCTATCAGCGGAAAAAAGCACATAGCATATTTCATCCGTTCTTTTGTCCACTGGACCTGGGGCACTGGTATCCGGGAATACATGGAGAATGCGATCATCATACTGCCGGGAAGATTCATGGTCCTGCCCCCTTTCTATATTAAAGCTCTCATTTTTGTTCCGCACTTTGCAGTCATTAAAAAATATAATATCACAAAAATTGGCAAATGTCATTTCCAATCATGTCCCGAAGAAGCTTCAAACACTTTTCCTTTCTCTTCTTTTATGATAAACTTGAATAATCAAATAAACAGGGGGAAATGTATGTTATTGGAATTCACTTATTCAAAAGATGAGTATGTAGACGGTTGGAGAAAATTTATTTTCCTATCAAAGGCATTTAATAAAATTGATATGGTTATTATGATATGTTCTATCTTTATTCCAATCTATTTATTTTATCATTACGGCTTTACAAAAATATATGTAATACTGGCCTGTGTGATATACAGTCTTGATCTTTTGCTGATCACTCTTTATCTTTTGATGCCTATGAAATACTATCAGGAATTTGAAAAATACCATCATCCTTATAAGCTGCTGTTTGAAGACGATAAAATCACGTTTGACGCACACGCCGTACATTCCACCATGACCTGGGATATCTACAAACACTATAAGGAAAACATGAACTATTTTTACCTTATTCAGAAAAAGCGCTCCTACACCTTAATACCAAAACGTGTTTTTACATCAGAAGAAGAAATCAGCGCATTCAGACAGCTTTTAACTTCTCATTTAACAACTCCGTAAAACATACAGGCTGCCGCATTCTCAGACACCAGGGTCTTTGATGCGGCAGCCTTATAAATTATTCTGCCTAAATCAGTTTTTCCAGATCCGGAAGCACCTCTAAGCTTCTCTTTAAAATTCCCTTCATATAAGCAATGGCAGTTCCATAGTTGGTAAAGGGCACTCCTGCATCCGCTGCTGTCTTTCTGCGGTATACCATCTCCCTTTCATTTAACATACAGCTGCCGCAGTGAATGATCAGATGATAGTCGGAAAGCTCTTCCGGAAATTCTCTGCCTGAAGACGTTTCAATCACAAGATCTTTTCCCGTAAATTCTTTCAGCCACCGCGGAAGTTTCACCGTACCGATGTCATCACACTGTCTGTGATGGGTACAGCCTTCTGATATGAGAACTTTATCCCCATCCTTTAAAGTGCTGATTGCCGCCACGCCTTTGACTGCATCCTCTAAAAAGCCTTTGTATCTTGCCATCAGAATAGAAAATGAGGTCAGCAGAATATCATCCGGCGTATCCTTATTTACCTGTTCAAATGCCTGACTGTCTGTGATAACCAGATAAGGCCTGGTTCCAAGCTTTTCAATGGTCTGCTTTAACTCCGTATCCCTTACAGATATGGCAACCGCTCCGGCCTCTAAAATGTCTCTCATGGTCTGCTGCTGGGGAAGAATAATTCTGCCCTTGGGTGCTGCCGAATCAATGGGAATTACCAGAATGACAAGATCACAGGGCTTTAGTAAGTCTCCTGCAATCTGCATCTTTATATCCCCTGTATTGACCAGAACACCGATCCGCTCCTTCAGTTCATGAATGCGAAATCCTGTCTGAGCACTCACTGAAAGACCGTCTTCATAATCTCCTTCTCCCACAAGATCCGACTTATTATAAGCGACTACGTAAGGAATGTTCTTCTCTTTAAACAATCCGATCAGCTGCTCATCCACTTCTGTTTTCCCTGCCGTACCATCAACCACCAGTACTGCACAGTCTACGCGGTTTAAGATCTGTTTTGTCTTTCGCACACGCATCTCACCCAGGGCACCTTCATCATCGAATCCTGGTGTATCGATAATTACTACCGGTCCCATGGGAAGAAGCTCCATGGATTTATGAACGGGATCTGTTGTGGTTCCTTTAATATCCGATACCACAGACAGCTCCTGTCCGGTTACTGCATTGACTACACTTGATTTTCCTGCATTGCGGCGGCCGAAAAAGCCGATGTGAATTCTCTCAGATGACGGCGTCTCATTTAATCCCATGTTACTCTCCTCTTTTATGTCGTCAATGTGGTATCAGAACCGGAAATCCCGGATTCCAGCTTCAATTTTCTCCAGATGATCTTCACAGATCAGCCGTACCTTCTCTTTGGGGATATTGTTTAATTCAGCTGCAATTAACGCTTCTCCCACTTTCCGTGTGTCCTCGGAAGCGTAGTCCATTAAATACTCCTTTAATGTCATCAGTGCATTGGGCTGGCAGCAGTTTTGGATCTGGCCGCTTTTACACAGGCTCATAAAACGGTCGCCGGTCCTGCCTTCTCTGTAGCATGCCGTACAGAAAGAGGGAATATATCCTAAATCCATCAGCCAGTGCACCACTTCATCAAGGGTTCTCTGGTCCGATACATCAAACTGCTCGGTATCCGTCGGGCGAACCTCTTCCTCATAACCGCCCACACTGGTTCTGGAACCGCCGCTGATCTGTGATACGCCAAGGCGGATTACCTTTTCTCTCACACTCTGGCTTTCTCTCGTGGATACAATCATGCCTGTGTAAGGAACACAAACACGGATCAGCGCGCAGAGCTTTGCAAACGTTTCGTCGTCAATGCCATTGGAAAAAGCATTGGGATCAATATCATCAGCACTTTTAATACGGGGAACACTGATGGTATGAGGACCTACTCCATGAACTGCCTCCAAATGCTCCGCATGCATTAACAGCCCGGCGAATTCATATTTGTAGCGTTCCAGTCCGAACAAAACACCAATTCCCACATCGTCTATACCGCCTTCCATGGCCCGGTCCATGGCCTCTGTATGGTAAGCATAATCATGCTTTGGTCCTGTTGGGTGAAGGCTTTCATAGCTTTCTCTATGATAAGTTTCCTGGAATAAGATATAGGTTCCGATTCCGGCATCTTTTAACTTCCGGTAATTTTCCACAGTCGTAGCTGCTATATTCACATTCACTCTGCGGATGGCTCCGTTTTTATGCTTGATGGAATAAATGGTATCAATGCATTCCAGAATATATTCAATTGGGTTATTAACAGGGTCTTCTCCCGCCTCAAGTGCAAGCCGCTTATGCCCCATGTCCTGAAGAGCAATCACTTCTCTGGTCAGTTCTTCCTGAGTCAGTTTCTTTCTTGCAATATGTTTGTTTTTTAAATGATAGGGACAATAGGTACAGCCATTTACACAGTAATTGGACAGATAGAGCGGTGCGAACATAACAATGCGGGTTCCGTAAAATTTCTTTTTGATTTCCTCTGCCAGATCATAAAGCTCATTGATCTTTTCCGGGATATCACAGGCTAAAAGAACTGAAGCTTCCCTATGGGTAAGCCCCTTTAATTCTCTGGCTTTTGCAATAATCTGATCAATCAGCTCCACATTGTTTTTGTTTTGTTCCGCATAATCAAGAGTTTCCAGAATTTCTTCATGAGAAATGAATTCTTCCGCTTTTGGCGATTTTGGATCATACATAGTAATTCACCCTTTCTTTTGGGTCAGCATCTGCTTTCCCGTCAGTGTTTTTTTGTACTTCTAAGCATTCACATTCTGATAGGCTGTTTTGGAACTGATTCCACTTAACTTACCGATCTTTCCGGTCAGGGCGGAAATGGTACTCTGAGGAGCATCGACCGCAATGCTTATGACGCTCACTCCCTTTTTGGGATATGGGATTCCCATACGGCCGATAATGAAATGCCGGTACTCATGAAGAATCTCATTTAAAATTTCAACAGAATCTTCCTCTTCCACAACAATACCGATAACAGCAATTCTTGTTTCCATGCTTATCCCCTTCTTTCCGTCTTCCCTTCATCATTTGAAAAAAGATAAGCCGCGCCAAAAAGGCGCGGCAGACAAACAATTCCTCAAATGCCGAACCTTCTACCTCAAAACTGGTTTTTGGTATCAGGATGCTACTATGTGATAAATATAACATACTTGAGGATTTTTTTCAATTAGTTCCTTCTTTCATTTTGATGGGGATTCCTGCCACTATTTCCACCACCATATGAGCTCTTTTAGCCGCAAGCTGATTGACGCTTCCAAGAACCTTCCTGTATTCATTGGTCTGGGGGCTGTAATGATCTCCGTCTGAAAACACATCATTTGTCACAATAACCAGATGATCGGTCTGGCGCTCTAAATGTATGATTCCTTCTGCAATTTCGGCCGCTGCTGTATTTTTATCAAGCACCGGTATGTCCCCCTCCTCCCATAAACCAAACAGTTCATTGGAAACCAGGTTGGACATACATTCCAAAAGAACAACAGAGGGTCTTTTCTTAAATATCAGTTTTTTTAAGCTGCGGTAGCATTCCACCGTCTCAAACTGCTTTTTCTCCCGCATTTCCCTGTGTCTTAAGATTCTGTTTTCGCACTCCTCATCCCATGGTTTCATAGTGGCAATATAAATCCTGCTGCCCCCGAAAGAGACTGCCAGGTCTTCTGCATATTCCGATTTTCCGCTTCCGCTTCCTCCAATAATGAGGGCAGTCATGACTGATCCTCCATGGGCTTATAAGCCTCGATTTCAATCTCTTCAAAGGAACTCATGATTCCATATACATCCGCCGCCATTTGAAGCAGAGGAACTGCTGCAACCGCTCCCGTCCCTTCTCCCAGACACATACCGGCCTGTATGAGGGGCGGCAGGCCCAGTTCCTCAAGAAGTATATGTCCTGCCGGTTCCGCAGATACATGGGAAGCAATCATAAAATCCCTGCACCCCGGATAGATCCGTTCTGCCGCAAGTGCTGCCACAGCTGATATAAAGCCGTCTAAAAGCACCGGAATCCGGTATATGGCTCCCCCTAAAAACACTCCCGTCAAGCCGGCCAGATCAAAACCGCCCACTGCTGACAGTATATCCACTTCATCCTGACACCCGGGACCATATTCAGCCACAGCCTCCCGGATTACATTCCGTTTCTGTATCAGCCCGGCATCATTTAATCCAGCACCTCTTCCTGTCAGTTTTTCAGGATCCTGCTTTAAAAGAAGTGATGCAGCTGCACTGCTGGTAGTGGTATTTCCAATTCCCATCTCTCCTGTCGCCACCAGATCATAACCATTCTCTGACAGTTCTCCCATGAGTTCTATCCCTGTTTTAATTGCCTGAACAGCTTCATTTCTTGTCATTGCCTTTGTTTTCCGGAAATTCTTTGTTCCATATGCGATTTTTCTGTTTACAAGAGGATAGCGGGAGCCGGAAATCAAATCTCTTGCAACGCCCATATCAACCGGATATACGTCCACACCTGCCCGTTTTGCCATAATACAGACACTGCTGTTGCCTTTTGTCATATTTTCTGCGACCACTGCTGTAACTTCCATTCCGGTCTGGGTAACGCCTTCCTCAACAATCCCGTTATCCCCACAAAGAATCAGAAGTCCCCGTTTCTGTAAGGATACGTTAGCATCTTTTCTGATTCCCGCAATTTTTACAATATCATCTTCCAATACACCCAGACTGTTTAAAGGTTTGGCTACATGGGCCCAGCGCAGGCGTGCCGTCTCTATTGCCTTTTTATCAGGCGGCTGTATCAGCGATAAATAATCCTTCAGTTCCTCATTCATCCGTTACGCCTTTCCAGTTAAGTTCTTTTCATATAAATCAAACCATGGAATTCCATATTCACCGTATCCTAAATCTGCCTTTCCGGCAAAACAGTAACCAAGCTTCCTGTAAAGCTTTATGGCAGGCATATTCTTTTCATTTACATCAAGACGGATTACGGCTCTTTTCTGCTCCCTGGCTCTCTCCTCCGCAAACTCCAGCAATATTTTTCCAAATCCTCTGCCAAGAAAATCGGGATGTACTAAAAACGTATGGATCACTGCTACTTCCTCTGGTTTCGCTTCCTGCTTCCATGCTATCGTTTCATATCCTTTTTCCTGAAACTGGTTAACAACCACGGAACCTGCTGCTTTGCCATCCGCCCAAAGCACATAAAGAGTTCCCTTTTCCACACCATCTTGTGCATCTTCTTTAACAGGGTAAATTCCTTTTCTCCAGCCCGGATAATTGATATGACTTTCCAAATAATCATTTACAGCATCATAAAGCTCTGCAATCTGCTCTATATCCTCTGGATTTCCCTTCAGTATTTCAAATTCCTTCATGGGTTTACCCCCTTCCGTTTCATAACCTGTCTGCATGCTTCTATAAATCTTTCTGGAAGACCTGGATTTGAGGGGTAATAAAAATGGGGAAAACCTGCCATTAAATTACCTTTTGCCACCACACAATCCCATTTCACATTCCGGCCAGGCTTTCGCGCCTCCATCTGTGTTCCATTATTAGTACTGTCCCAGTAATGAAATTCATGTCCCCTGACAGACTCTCCCTTTTTGAGGAACGGCATATCTTCTTTCGCAGCTGCTTCGATGTATCCGAACCGCTTTAATTTCCCCGTTGGAAAGGCTTTGCCTGGAATGACTCCTGCCATCTGACAGACTTCATGTTCCTCTGATTCCAGTTCTTCATGAAGATAGAGAAAACCGCCGCATTCCGCCAGAATGGGGATCTTGTTCCTGTTTGCCTCCCTGATTTCCCTCAGCATATCCTGATTCCCGGACAGTTGTTTTAAATAAAGTTCCGGGTATCCTCCGCCCAGAATAAGCCCGCAGATTCCATCCGGCAGACGGCTGTCTCTGAGCGGACTGAACGGAATCAGTTCTGCCCCCATCTCTTCTAACAGCTTTCTGTTTTCCTGATAATAAAAACAGAAGGCTTCATCAACGGCGATTCCCACCCGTACTTTCTCACTGAAAGCGGTTAATTTTTCTTTCCCCTTCCTTTCAGATTTAAAAGCAAGCACAGGGGCAGTTTCTGATAATTTAAGGAGTCCGTCTATGTCGACAGTCTCTTCCATTTTATAAGCCAGTTTTATTAATTTGTCCTTCAGCCCTTCCACTTCACCGGGAAGTACCAACCCTAAATGACGGCTGGAAAAATCTGCCTCTGCACATTGGGGAAGATATCCGAAAACGCTGACTCCCAGTTCTTCTAATTGAGGAGTTAACCGCTCTGCCATGACAGGTGATATTCTGTTTAAAATCACTCCCTGGATATGGCTGTCTTTCCTGTACTCCAAAAAGCCTTTTAAAACAGCGGCCAGAGACAGACTGGCGCCTGCGCAGTCAAGGATAAGCACCACCGGCGTTTCCACTGCGCAGGCCACCTCATAGGAGCTTGCCCACGTACTGTCTCCGCCCATTCCGTCATAGTAACCCATAACTCCCTCGATGACTGAAATCTCAGTCTCCTCCGACTCTCTGATTAGAAGTTCTCTCACAGAAGCTTTGTCCAGAAAAAATGTATCCAGATTCCCTCCGTCTATTCCCAGAACAGCCTTGTGAAACATGGGATCAATGTAATCCGGACCGCACTTAAAGGAGCGGCAGGTAATGCCTCTTAATAGAAATGCCTGCAAAAGCCCGCAGGTTATCATGGTTTTTCCGCTTCCGCTTTTTGGCGCGGCAAGCATGATCCGTTTATTCCCCTGATTCAAAAGACATTCCTCCTTCCCCTCCGAAGGAAATGATATAGACCGGATTCTGCCCCATCATCATGTGATAGCTGCCTGCTGCTTTTGCCCTTGAAACCTGCATTTGAACAATCTCTGCTTCTATGGAATGTTTTTTCAGCCACTGAAGCATTTCAGATAAGGATTCCAGAGCGATGAAATTAGCAACAACCCGGACGTTCGGATTCTTTTTTAAAACAAGATCTAAAACTTCTTCTAAATTTCCGGAAGTACCTCCCAGGAAAACATGAGTGGCTGTTTCAAGACTGGATAAGGCTTCCGGGGCGGTTCCTTTTATCACTGTGATACAATCTGCAGAAAATTTCTCTTTATTGGCTTCTATCAGCACCTGTGCTTCCGGCTTTTTTTCCACAGCATAAACTTTTCCGGTGGTTAAATACCCTGATGCCTCTACGGATACCGAGCCGGTACCTGCTCCAATATCATAAAGAATGGAATCCGGGCCCAGCTCCAGCTTGGACACACATACCGCCCGGACCTCGCTTTTGGTCATAGGAACATCGCCCCTGACAAACAATTCATCCCTCATTTGCCACCTCTCACCTTTCAATCAATACTGCCGACAGGATATCAAACGTCTGATTCTTAAGCATTACTGGTGTTCCTCTGGTGATCTGTTCATCTTCGTAGGATAAACGTTCTCCTACAGACAGACACGCATTTTCATATCCATTCTCTTCTAAAAGACTGCATAAAGCGTTTACCGAATTACGCTTATCCAGAAGGGCAAATATTCTCTGATTATTTTTCAATTCTTCCACAAGATCCCAGTCTCTGCCATGAAGGCTGATCAGCCGCACATTCTCCCAGCCGGTCTTAAGTCTTGCGCATAAATATGAGACGGAAGATACCCCTGGAAGAATCTCCGTTTCATAAAGTTCTGAATACGGTTCCTTTAAAAGTGCAGCAGCCATTTTTCCCGCACCGCTGTAAAAACCGGCATCACCTGAGAAAAGAACTGCAATCTTCTTATATTCAGAGTGTTCATTCAGCCAGGGAAGGATATCCTTACTTAAATAATAAGGCAGCTTTAATACATCCGGGCTTAAGTCTCCGATATCATGAAGAATCCGCTCAGCCCCGAATACCACCTGGCAGCTTAGCAGAGTTTTTAAGGCTTTTACCGTCATCTGCTCCGGTCCGCCCATTCCGGTTCCTATTAAATAAATGGCTCCTTTGCAGGAAGATGTCTCTGCCGGTTTCCTCTTTATTAAAATTTTCTTTGCTTCTTCTAAACCGGCCCCTTCTTCGTTTAAGGGGCGTCCAATTACAACAGCTGTTATTTCACAGGAAGCAGCAGCCTGCAGTTTTTCTAAAAAGCCACCCGCATGACCGGCTTCCTTTGTAACAAGAAAACGGATATCATACTGTCTGATCATTGCCTGGTTAAGCTCCAGAGAAAATGGTCCCTGCATTCCAATGATCCTGTTTCCCTTAAATCCCATCTGTTCACAGGCTGTGAGTACGGATACAGCTGGAAGAACTCTGGCATAGACACGTTCCTCCCAGCCCTCCATCTTTGTATAGCATTCAAGCTCCTTGCTTCCTGTCGTCGCCAGCACATTGCCTGGACTCTGGTTTAAGAAGCGGATGGCTTCCTCCATGGTGTCCACCCATACCACATGATCACCCTCACCGCTGTCTTTTAACGACTCTCTTAATATCCTTAAACGTTTCGCCCCTGTTGCAGTGCATGCATGAAGAATATTCCGGCTCACTTCGGCAGCATACGGGTGAGTGGCATCCAGGACAAGGATAATTCCTTTTTCCCTGATAAAGGCTTCCATTTCTTCCGCATCCATGGGAGTATCATGAATATGGAGAAACCGGCTTTCCATAAGCAGCATCTTTCCATACCCTGTGGCAACGCTGACCCATGCCTCAATCTGGTTTTCATGGCAGAATTCAGCCAGAAGCCGTCCTTCTGTTGTTCCTCCGAAAATCAAAATACTACACATTTTTATATCCTCTCGGTGTGACCATTTTTCCGTTTATCTCTCTGGTCATTGAATTTCCTATGTAAACAGTAGTGAACATATCCACCTTGGTGTCTTTCAACTGGGAAAGAGTTAAAACCTCCATCTCTTCTCCATCTCTGCCGATGTTTTTTACAAGCCCGCAGACAGTCTCCGGTTTCTGATATTGCAGTACGATTTCACAGGCGTTTTTCAGATAATCCGCCCGTTTTTTACTTGACGGATTATAAAGACATATGACCATATCGCAAAGGGCCGAATTTTTCAGCCTGTCTTCTATCAGTTCCATAGGCGTAAGAAGATCACTTAAGCTGATTATGGCAAAATCATGCCCAAGAGGTGCACCTAGCACCGCTCCGCCGCTGAGTGCCGCTGTGACACCTGGAATCACTTCAATATCCAGGTCCTGCGCATTTTCTGCCAGCTGAAGAATGAGGCCGCTCATGCCATATACGCCAGAATCTCCGCTGCAGACCATGGCAACCCGTTTTCCTTTCTGTGCTTCTAAAATTGCCATCTGGCACCGTTCCTGCTCCTGCCGCATGGGTGTGGTGAGCATCTCTTTCTCCGGAAAATGTTCCCGCAAAAGATCCACATACACCGTATATCCCACAATCATTTCACTGTCTTTTAACGCACTCACTGCCCTGATTGTCATATCCTCATAGGAACCCGGACCGATCCCTACCACATACAATTTACCTGTTGTTCTCATATCATTACCTTCCAATCCCTGACTGCTGCCGCAACTGTCACGCCTGCAGCCGCTTCTTTTTTTACAATCAGTTTTCCGCCCCCCAGCTCCTTAACACAGCAAAGCGCTGACCGTTCGCATACATTATCCACACCTGTAATCTGCTTTACAAATGGGGAAGAGGTAAATTCTCCTTCAATTCCGTCAAGAACCTCTGCCGGATAGGTATAAAAAGGAACTCCGGTTTCTGCTGCAAATGCACAGATACCTTCTTCCTCTTTTTTTAAATCAATGCTTGCACATCCTGCTATGGCAAGAGGAGATATATTGTGCTCTTTTAAAACCCGTGATACCCCATCCCGGATAGCTGTGACAGGTGTCCCTTTCCTGCATCCGATTCCCAGAATCAGAATCTTTGGAATAAGCCTGAGCAGATGATCCGTCTTTCCTTCCTCCGGCAGATTAGAAAGAGTTATAAACAGACTTATGTCCGCTTCTCTCCCTGAACATAATTCCTCCGGCAGTTTCCCTTCTATTGGAAAGTCACTGAAAAATCCAACCGTTTCTCCCCTTAACACAGCCGCTGACACCTTTTTTATCTTGTTTAGTTCTGTTATGGCAAGCCCCAGTCTTTTTGCAAACAGATCAACGGCAAATTTTCCATGTATATCCGTAGAGGTGGTAATCACAGCCTGGCCCCCTGTGATTCTGGCTGCCCGCCCGGTCAGTTCATTCGCTCCCCCTAAGTGACCGGAAAGTACAGAAATACTAAACCTTCCTTCGTCATCTAAAACAACAACTGCCGGATCCTCTGCTTTTCCTTTTAAACATGGTGCAATGGAGCGGACCGCAATTCCCATAGCTCCGATAAACACAATTCCGTCTTTTTCAAGAAACTGTTTCCTGGTCCAATCTGCCAAAGACATCGTAAGTGGCTTTAATCCCTGCCCCTTTCCATAGCCTTCGCAAAGATCCCCCTCTTTTATAAGTCCTTCCATCAATCTATGAGCGGTACTGGCTCCTGCCCCAGTAAAGCAAATGACAGCAATTTTCATACCGTCTCCCCGGTTCCTTTCCGAAATTCAGTAGTGAATGACGGATCATAGAGAAGGGAGCGCCTGTAATTGCTTTGTGAAACAGCATCTCCTACCAGAATCAGTGCTGTTTTGCGTATCTGCTCCCTCTGTGCACTTTCCTCCAGCGTCTGAACGGTGCAGACCACCGTCTTTTCCTCCGGCCACGTTGCCTTATAACAAATTGCAGCAGGTGTCTCCGGCGAATATCCGCCCCGAATCAGTTCTTCCGACAGTTCTTTCAGCATTCCTGTGCTTAAAAAAATCACCATAGTTGCGCCGTGAGCGGCAAAAGAGGCTATGGATTCTCTTTCCGGTACCGGTGTACGGCCTGCCATTCTGGTAATAACCACGCTCTGTGTTACATCCGGAAGGGTGTACTCCATCTTAAGCGCGGAAGCCGCGCCGCAGAAGGAGCTGACACCAGGACAGACCTCATAGCGAATTCCCCTGTTATCAAGCTCATCCATCTGCTCTCGGATCGCTCCGTAAATACAGGGGTCTCCTGTATGAAGGCGGACTGTAATTTCTCCTTTTGACTCCGCCTGTACCATGACTCCAATGACTTCTTCCAGTGTCATCCTCGCACTGTCATAGACAGCACAGCCTTCCTTTTTATAATCCAGAAGAGCGGGATTTACCAGGGATCCTGCATAAATAATTACGTCCGCACTTTCTAAAAGTTCTTTTCCTCTTACTGTTATTAAATCCGGTGCTCCCGGACCTGCTCCTACAATATGTACCATGTTTACCTCACTATGATCAATGAAAAATAACCTGCTTCATCGGGAATCTCCAAAAGAGAATGATAGACCCGCTCATCTGACATACCACAGTTCTCTACCATAACAGCCTCAAGGCCGCTGGCTCTGATTTCTTCCTTAACCGCCTTCATCTGTCTCCCTGCCTTCATAAGAACCTTTACACCGGGAAGCTTTAACGCCTCTTTGATCTGATAAGATGCGGGAATAATATGAAGTTCCTCTGCTCCAGTAACCAAAGGAGTGCCAAGTCTTGCTGCAGCGGCACAAAATGATGTGATTCCGCTTTCCAGCCGAGTTGCATAGCCTTCCTTCCAAAGCCTTTCTAAAAGATAGCTGCAGGTGGAATAGATAGAGACATCACCAAGAGTGATAAATCCCACATTTTCCTCTCTGTCCAGCCGTTCCATCACCGCTTTTGCAGCAGATTCATGGCTTTCCAAAAGAACCTTCTTATCTTTTGTCATGGGCATGGGCAGATAAAGGCACTCCTTTTCCTCAATTTCCGGAACTGCCGCCTTTGCTATCTGGTATGCCGTACAAATATTTTTATCGCTGTTCGGGATGGCAATGACATCCACTTCCCGGATTCTCCGGACCGCCTTTAAAGTCATCAGTTCCGGATCTCCCGGGCCCACTCCGATGCCATACATGATTCCAGCCATATGTTAACCTCCTGTCTTCTTTCACTTGTCTGTTGTTCAGATATTATGTATCCGCCATAAAATATTTCTCAATCATCTCAGGGGCATCTGGTGTCATGGAAAGAATCCCCAGCGTGTTTGAAAACGTAATTACTTCCACGGCAATTCCCCCTGTCCAGTCCGTCATATATGCCTTTATTCTCTTTACCACCTCAGACATTACCGGTTTTAAGACTCCCAGTTCTTTTAAAATACCGGCTGCCGTTTCCATGGTATTGGCCGAAAGGATGGCTTCCTTTTCTTCACTGTCCAAAAAAGACCTGGCACAATCCCAAAGTACCTCCATACGGCGGTCTCCATACCTGGAGTGGGTATTTTCCACACCGCCCGCAACCTTTATAAGCTTTCCGATATGTCCCACAAAAAGGATCTGCTCAAACCCTTCTTCCTTCACCATATTGCAGGATTCCCGGATGAAATTGCTGACAGTAACGCCTTCCCCTTCCGGAAGGTTTAACTCTTCTTTTATAAATGACTCCCCATAATTGCCCGGCGTTAAAATTACCCGTTTCAGCCCGGCCACTGCTTTCATATGAAGCTCCAGCCGAATGGTTGCTACCAGAGCCTCCTCACTCATGGGCTTTACGATTCCGGTTGTTCCAAGAATGGACAGCCCTCCTGTAATTCCAAGCTTTGAATTAAAAGTCTTCTCTGCCAGCTCCCTGCCTTTGGGAATCCATACGGAGATAAGCAACGCGCCTTTGAAACCGGCCATTCTTCTTACTTCATCCACTTCATCAAATATCATGCTTCTGGGCACCGGATTAATAGCTGGATATCCAACAGGTGAAGAAAGGCCGGGTTTGGTCACCCGGCCGACACCTTTTAGTGCAGTTAAAACCAGCTGCCCAAATTCACCGGTCTTTTCTCTTATAAAAGAACAGCCGGCTGCAGACCCGTCTTCTAAAGCTTCATTTAAGAATTCCACAGATGCAAAGATCAGAGCCTTGTCGGTAACATCCGGATCATCACCTGCATCTTTTCTGACTGCACAGGACACCTTATCCTGCTTCATGACAACATGAAAAAGGGGCAGATCGGCTTCCGTCCCTTTTGGCGTCATTAGCTTCATATGTTGTAACTGGTTACCCGAAAGCAGCATTGCTGCCGCCGCTTTGGCAGCAACAGCCGCACAGGTACCAGTGGTAAATCCGCATCGCAATTCTCTTTTTTCCATTTTTCTCTTCCTCTTTGAAAAATATTATAAGAGATTTTTGCCTCCGGTGCAAGGAATTTCCTGCTTTTTACCTATACTTCCTCTTTTTTCTCAATTGCGTCGTTCTTCATTTCTCTTTTTCTTTTTGTAATCAGACCGCCGATCCGGCCGCTCTCCTTTGCACTTAAACAGCGCCAGCCTCCGGTTATCACCTTTTGGTCAAGACCAAGCTCCGTTGCTATTTCAAATTTAAGTATCTCCTCCGGTTTTAAGTTGCGGGGATCAAAGGGTTCTGTTTTCTTTCCTTTTGGCATACTGTCGTTCTCCTTTCATAAATCTAAAAAGAGTATGCCCGTTTCAGCTGGAAATAAACTCCATTAGAATAAAACAAAAAGAAAGAAGCAAAATACCGCTTCTTTCTTCTTAAATAAAACTATCTTCTTGGTATAATCACTGCTGCAATGATATAAGCCACAATTCCGGAACCCGTGCAGGCAAGAATCGCCCATAAAAGACGTATAATTGTGGGGTCTACATCAAAATATTCTGCAATTCCTCCGCATACACCGCACAGCATTTTGTCCGTATCAGAACGGTATAATTTTTTCTCCATGATTTAATCTCCTCTCTTGTTTTCACTATGCTGACTATATTAATAAAAATTCACTTCAATCGCTCCTGTACTGCAATCCAGATCCATGTTCTTGTCTGCAGAATAATCCCAATTATCTCCGCTGGCAACTGCGGCCATCTGCTCATCTGCAATTTTAATGGCCCCAAGACTAGACTCAACCTTGTAATTATAATCTTCCTTTTTCCCGGAAAGAAGCAGTTTCACTGCACCCACCCTGCATTCTCCATTGATATCTCCAGTTGTTGTTCCGGTATATTCCACTGCTCCCACACTGCATTCAATATTTAAATGATTGACATTTCCCTGTTTAACGGTAAGAGCACCTGCTTTTACTTCCAGATTCATATCATCAGCAGATAAGGAACGGCAGGCTACAATAGGAGTGGCCCTCTCTCTCTTTAACATGCCTTTCTTCCTGGATACTTCTAAATCCACTTCTGAAAAACTATATCCCTTTGGCACACTGATTATCATGACCAGATCTGTATCATCTGTCATAATCCCGCCTCCAACAGTCAGTTCCAGTTCCCCATTGGATTCTCCTATATGCCAGTTGCCATCCTCTTTGTTGCAATATATAGTTAATTCGCTCACAGCAGGATCTTCTTTTATAAAAACTCTTCCCGCCCTGATCTCTGCTTTCAGGCTATTTGCTGTGCCGGTGGTATAAATCTGCCGGCCTGATTCAGCAGGTTCATCAAAATCAAGGTAGGAATAATCTCCTGTTTCCACTGCATGATTTTCAAAATCCATATCGTCAAATGAAAAATCAGAAAATGTATTATTCTTCCAGTGGATCACTTCTCCTGGCGCAATATCCCAGATATTAGCTCCATAGGAGACAGCGGCGGCAGCCATGGCTCCTCCTGCAACTACAAGGATTATTCCTGCAATCAGACATCTTTTCACAAATTTGTTCATGTCCGGGCCCTCCTTCCATGCAATAATCTGCTAACCATATTGATACAGCTTCGAAACAGAAATGGAAGAAACTTTCCGTAAAATACGCTGCACACTGCCAGTGAGACGATGCCAAGGCCAAGTATGAGTATCCCCAATCCCAGTAGCAATATTCCGTCTATGGGATGAATGATCATGGCAGTAAAACCAGCAACAGCCAGTGCAAAACCGGCTGCAAGTAATGCGAATGTGACCGCTCCTAGTGCCACCACCGCCGCAAACAGCGCTCCGAAAAGACCTGCCAGTATGCCCACAATGCCTCCTCCAATGCCAAAAAGCATGGGGGATGCAGCGATGATCAGTATAATCCACAGAATAATCTTAATAAGACTTCTGCCTTCCCTGGTTTTGCTTTTGGCAGTCTTCCTTCCGGTTTGTTCATACCCGCTGTCTTTTTCCGGCTGCTCCGTTACCTCCGGGAGATCGTAGCGCTTTGCCATCTGGAAATTAGGATCCCGAAAACGTTCATCCTGATAACCGCTTTCCGTAAATTCACCGCCGTCCTTTAAATGACCGTTCATATCCGCCCGGATCATGGCTGCAATCCGCTCCGGACTTCCAAATTCCCGAATCACCGAATCTTCATTCTCTGTCCCCGCCTCTTCCAGATAATCTCTGTAATATTCAATTGCATCTTCTTTTTCTTCATCCGGAATATCCGCCAGCAGATATTCCAGCTCTCTCATAAACTCATCCCTGTTCATATATGTGCCTCCTCAAAAATACGGGATATCTTTTGCGAATAGCCTGCCCATTCGCTCTTATAGAGATTTAACTGTATCCGCCCTTTTTCCGTAATCTTATAATATCTGCGGTTTCTTCCATCGTATGCAAGATCATATACTTCAAGACATTCTTCCTTCTGAAGCCTTCGAAGCACAGGATAAAGCGTTGATTCTGAAATCTCAATAACATTTCTCACATCCTGGGTGATCTTGTAGCCGTAAGTTCCCTCCTGGTCTTTCGATACGACTGCCAGGACAATGGCGTCCAATAATGCTGCTCCTGTGTTAAAAACCATACGTCCACTCCTATCTTTCCTGCCTGGGTGTTCCCTTATTCTCTGCTTTCTCCAGGATCCTTTGGTATGATCACTGCTGCGAGTATATAAATGGCAATACTTCCGCCAATTAAAGATGCGCCTGTAAACAAATGAAACAGATGCCTCCAAGTCTGAAACAGCATGAGCAGAACCCATATCAGCCTTATCATAACCGGATCCACAACCAGATACTCCCCGATTCCTCCGCAAACTCCACATAAAACTTTGTTCTTCACTGAACGGTACAAACGTTTCGATCCCACGATTGACCACCTTTCCTCTGTCTTTTTAATTTTCATTTATAATATTATTTTGGTTTGTATATTATATGTTGTATAATATATTGTTATTATATGCTATATAATATTAGTTGTCAACACCTATTAGAAAAAAATGCAAAATTGGAAACTTGATTACATAACGGGAAGATTGGAATGCAATTGACCATTTTATGTGTTATAATGTACTGGATTAATAGGTATGTCATTTTTCTAAATTTCAAAAGGAGCTATATTATGAAACGAAAATTATTGCCATTTTTATATGTAGATTTCGTAATACCGCTTCTATGCTGTATTCTTCTGCCAAGCATTGCAGCTAAAGCGAATTTAAAATTTATTGATAGCCTTATTTATAAAGATGTTCAAAAAGCATCAACTTTTAATTCTGTTATCTTTGGAATTGCGGTCTATATTCTTTGTTTTATATTTATCAAGTTATTGAATACATTATATTTGAATATTATTGTATCATTTGCAATTATTTTTTTTCTATCTTGGCAATTAATACCGCTGAAAGCTGATTTTTATAAATTTAGTTTCAATTATGTCAATGCTCTTATAGGAATATATTTTTCTGCAATGACGGTAAATAGTTATTATTTATTGAAGAACAATAAAAAACACAACTAATAGTTATAATATAAAAACCCCTAGCCCTCGTAAATAGGAGCTAGGGGAGTTAAAACCACAGTTGATTTTTAGCCTATGATGTTTTTACAAGATACTTTTCAAAAGCCTTCTCTATTTCTTCTTCCTCATCCGTGTACGCTGTAAGTTCCAGTGTTTCCTCCAGATTCAGGCTGAAAATTCCCATAATGGATTTTGCATCTACCATGTACTTAGACTGGGATAAATCCATTTCACAGTCAAAATGACTACAAATACGGTTAAATTCCTGTACATTTGCTGCCGTTGGTATATAAACCGTTCTCTTTACCATATTAAGCCTCCCGATTTTATTTTTCTTCAGATAATGATACAGGGCACCAATGAGATTGGAATCATTAAAATAGCGACAGGCAGTGACTTCCGGTGTAGGTAAAAAAGGAGACAGCTTCCGCAGAGGATGCTCATTGCAAAATTTCTCCACATGTTTTCTGACATACTCAATCAGAAGAGGCTGTTGACTGATACCGCCTCCGATTGCCACAAGCTCTGCATCAAAAAGTACCTGTAAGTTATAAATCCGCACCGCAAGCTGTTTCGTAAAGCGGTCTAACCCCTTTAACACCTCCGGATTTCCCTGTTCAGCCATCTCAAAGATCCGGATACCATCAAGCTCTTCCTTCGGAATTCCCGTTTCTTCTGACACTGCTTTTACCAGAGCGGGAGTCCCTCCTGTTGTTCCCCAATATCCGGTCATCTGGTCCAGATTTTCATCAGATACTGCCATGTAGCTGAATTCTCCTGCAGAAAAATGATTTCCCTTATAAATCTTCCCGTCGATAATCAGACCTCCTCCTACAGCAGTTCCCAGCACAAGCACAATCCCGTTTCTAACGTCCTTCAGACTTCCCATCCATTTTTCTGCCAGAGCCGCACATTTCCCGTCATTTTCAATTGTAACCGGTACATTGCACCTTTCCTGAAGCAGTTCAACCATATTGTGACCTGAAACACAGCTTATCTTCCCGCCTGTATAGCAGTATCCTGTTTCACTGTCTAATATTCCGGGCGCACTCATAGCAATCCCTTCTGCCCTGCCTTCATACTTTTTGAATATAGAATGCAGGGTATCCAAATAGTCCTCCAGGCCATCGCTTTTATAAACCGTTGTCTTAACCTTTCCTTTTTCAATAATTTCCCCGCCCTCATTCATAAGTGCATACTTAATAAATGTACCGCCTGCATCAATTACCAGATATTCCATTTGTCTTCTCCTCCTTCTCCAGTTTTCGCAGCAGGTAAGCCGGAGTACAGCTCCAGGCATGGCAATAGCTGTTTACCGCCGATGAGCCATAGGGAGATTCTTCCGGATTTTCCGGATTATACAGTTCCCAGAATGTATCTGCCCCCTGAGAAAGCATTCCACCCCAGTAATATTTCATATAATCCACTGCCATTTTCTTTTCTCCGCACAGAATCAGCGCCTCCACATAATGGTGATTCATGTAGGGAGTCACCATACCCATAGCGGGATTCATCTCAGTAATTTGTTTTATAAGCGCACCAGCCGCCTCATCTTTTATAACACCTGCCAGTACCATCCATACCTGGCTTGCATAAGAAACCTGACGTTTGGCTCCGCTGATAAACACATTAAGCTTTTCATCCCATAAATACTTCAAAGCCGCACTGCTGCAATACCCCTTTTCCTCCTGTAATTGCTCTGCAATCTCTTTTTCTCCCAGGATTTTAGCAAGTTCAATCGCTGCATTTAAGGTATAGATATAGATTGCCTGAGCACTGGCCTGTTTGTCAAGTCCTTCTTTCCAGTCAACAAAGCACCAGAAATTATCGCTGCCTTCAATTATATAGTTATCATTAATACGCTCTCTTGCCAGTTCGATCTGCCGGTAAGCCGGCTGCCAAAGCTCCTTTAAGGTTTCCAGATCCTTTGAGGCCTCATAATAGTCCTTCAGAGTAGATACAAAAAACAGAGAATAATCAAACAAAAAAGTATCATCTACAAGATACTCCGGCTCTGTAAAAAGGCAGGCACCGATGGCTCCGTCATCTCTGGTAAGTCCGCCGAACAGATACAGGCATCTTTTGACCATATCATAATTTTTGAAAGTTTCGTAATTGGCAAGTGCCTGCAGCCTTAAATCCCCCAGCCAAAGCCGCCTGTCACGTTTGGGACCATCCTCAAACACAGACTGCATACAGTTTTGAAGAGTACGTAAGCTGACTCTGTCCAGCTGTCTCATGTTCGGGTCAGCAACACATGCCACCCCTTCCATACTAACCGCAGAAACAGCCCTGCACATAACTTCCTCCACTGCCACCTGATATTTTAAAGAGGTATCCACCACATAAATCTCCAGAAAGCGGAACGCATACCTTCTCGGCAGTTCCAGGCATACAGGAAGTACATCGATATGTATATACTCTTCCTGAATCCACCCCCTGCTGATCCAGCCATTGTATTCCTCGGATTTTTCTATCATCTCTCTGGCAATTTCACCAAATTTCAGCCTTAAGTATGCCGGTGCATCCTGAGGACTTCCAGCTGATTTTAACTTTAAACTGACATATCCTACCTGATGATCTCCAAAATCCAGAACAATAGAATCTCCTTTTTTCAATAAAATACCGGGTAAATCTTTAAGCTTTGCTCCTGGATGGATCTTCCCTTTTTCATCCACAGTTACAATACCCGCCGGTTTCACCAGATTTTCTATCAGCTTTCCCTCCAGCTTTTTTGCTTTCTCTATAAATGCCTCATTGGTAACTCTCTTCATCTCTAAATCAATGCTGACTGCTGCCATAATTATTCCTTTCTTAACGTTTTGCCGCTCTTCTTTCCTCTAACTCCCTGTTAATCTGCGGAAGTGTTTTATCCAGGTCATACATCAGAAACGTAATGATAGTCAATATATTGGTTGCAAGCGGGATCCAGATATACATGGCACTGATGGCATTTAAAGCAGAGCCTGTCTGAACCTGTGCGTTTGCCACATAGCCGCTTGATGCCAAAAGCGCTGCAGCCACAGAACTCGCGACTGCCATTCCCACCTTGCCTATAAATCCGTTTACTGCCGACATTGTTCCTGCAATGTTAACTCCTGATTTCCATTCGCCATAATCCACCGGATCCGGCTGAATGGCAAAATGCATACTTCCCTTCAGTCCATATCCCAGGGCTGCCACTATCACGCCTGCAATCACAACGGGAACTGAGGTTCCTCCTGCAAAAACAATGAGAAGTCCGGCTCCGTGAAACACAGAACCAGTTATCATCAGATTCCTTTTTGAAGTCATACGAGCCAGAAACGGAACACAGAGATTTGTAACAACAGGTATTAAGGTTGTAATCGTCGCCGCCACACTTGAAAGCTCTTTATTGTTGAGATTATAAGTAAAGTAATATATGATGGCTCCTGCCTGAATAATAAAGCCGCCGAAAAACCAGATAATATTGGCAGCAAACAAGAGCCATGGCTTATTATGAATCAGACAGTTAATACTGGCCTTCAGGCTTGTCTTTTCTTCATTGACATGCACTCTTTCTTTTGTGTTGAAAAAACAGAAGAAGAATACCAGACAGCCTGCAATACCAAAAATCATCATTACGATTCGAAATCCTACGGCTTCATTTCCGTTGCCAAAACGGTCTACCATCCTGAGAGCAAAAGCAGATACTACAGTAGAACCGATATAAGAGAAAAACACACGGCTGGCAGCCAGATTGGTTCTCTCCTGAGGATCTGCTGTCAGAGACGGAAGTATGGAGGCCATGGGAATATTTACAATGGTATAGGCAAGAGATAAAAGCATATAGGTTATATATGCATAAATGAGCATCCCCTTCTGTGAAATATCCGGTACGCTGAATGCCAGAAATGCAGTCACTGCAAACGGCACCGCACCTGCAAAAATCCATGGTCTGGATTTCCCCCATTTCGTATTGGTTCTGTCAATAAGAATCCCCACTGCCAAATCTGTAAATCCGTCAAAAATTTTAGTTACCAGAAACATAACGCTTACTGCCGCTGCATTTAAATGCATCACATCTGTGTAAAAATATAATAAGTACAAAGAAATCACCTGCCAGATCAGATTACAGGCAAAATCAGAAGAACCATAGCCAATCCGCTGCCTCCACTTGCTTTTTTTAATCTCTTTTTCAAAAGTATCCATCTTCTCCTACCTTTCCTTTTTTATTGATAGTTGTATCCTATCATCTGGCAAGGGTTTTGACTAATGACTAATTTATGTTATTGACTTGATATTTTTTAAGATGGTACACTTATAGAAAGAACACCATCGGAGGAAGCTGTGATGAAAATACGCAAGAATGATTTTAAAGAATTTATTTCTTCATTTAATGAAGACGAGGAATTTTACCGCCGTCTTTATGAAGCGGAGCAACGCTCTCCCCAGACTTTTTCCTCATATGTGAATTCGCTGGACCAGGAATATATTGAACGGCGCCAGCTCTATGTTCCCTGCCTGCACCCAATATGGCATCCCTATATATCTGAAAACGCATTTTTTAAATCCTCCTCACAGAATATTTACATTATCAAACATAACCGCTATTCTCCGGAATTTATTCATGAGCATGAATTTTATGAATGTTTTTACGTTTATTCCGGCACCTGCGCCAATACTATTCAGGGGAAAAAAAGAGTCTGCAAAACCGGAGATTTATGTATTATTCCGCCTAAAACCAGGCACAGCATTGCCGTATTTGATGACAGTATCGTGATTAATATCATGATTAAATCCAATGCCTTCCATGCAACCTTTTTTGAGCTGTTCGCCAACAACAATGCCTTGTCCCTCTTTTTTGCCTATACCTTGCATAAAAAAACGGAAAACAATTACCTGCTGTTTCATACCAGATCAGACGAGGTAATCTGCTCTCTGGTGGAAGATATTTATATTGAATTCTACGGACATGAAAAGTACTCTGACCCCCTTTTGGACAGCTATCTTCTCACCTTCTGGGCAATCCTGCTGCGCCGGCATGAAAAACATCTGGAAAGCTTTTTAAATACCACCCATGAAAACCTTGCCCTGCCTGATATCCTGAATTACTTTCAGACACACTTCATGGATATCACCCTTTCCTCTGCCGCAGAACATTTCAGCTTTTCCGTGCCCCATTTCAGCAAGCTGGTCAAGAATCATACAGGCCAGACCTTTACTACGCTTATCCGGAACATACGGCTGGAAAAAGCCTGCCGGGCTCTTAAGACTACGAATTTAAGCATCTCTTCCATTTGCGAAATTATTGGTTATACGAATCCAGAGCACTTTAACCGGATTTTTAAGGAAACCTTTCATATGACTCCCGGAGAATATCGGAAAAATAAATGAGTGCCTTCAGGGCTGATATAAAATAAACCTTCAAACTGTTTAGAAAAGTTTGAAGGTTTATTTTATATGAAATCATTATATGGCATAGTATTTTTATGCTTCATTATTTTTTTACAAACTAAACACATGCAACAGTCGTTTCAAATAATCTCCAAACTTAGCCTCCCGCACAGCTCCTGCTGTCAGAACCGGCACCTCGCCGATCTTTTCCCCCCCAAGAGTATAGATGAGACTTCCCGCCGACTGCCCATCTTCTACGGGAGCCGTTACAGAAGGAACCAGCTCCAGTTTCCTTTCTATAGCAGTAAAATCTTCTCCCTTTAAGCTTAAATAAGAAAAAGAACCGCCATATTTTAATGGAACTATCTCTTCTACACCATTATCCACAATCATATCCGGAAGAGGAAGCATCTCTTTATCCTCATATAGTTTGCAGTTTGCATAACCATAATTTAACAAAGTCTGGGCATCTGCAAATCTCACTTTATAATCCGGAGCAGCCATGATGGAAGCAATCAGACGGACACCGTCTTTTTCGGCAGTCGCAGAGAGACAGTACTTTGCAATGGAGGTAGATCCGGTTTTTAAACCGGTTACCTGAAAGTTGGTTGCCATTTTTAAAAGCTTGTTGGTATTGGAAAGTCCGAATTCCTTCGTTCCCTGTTTTGTCACATGGGTGATGTTTTCCATCCAGATTGTTGAGTAATTATGAATCTGGGGATACTTATTGATCAGTTCCCTGGACATAATTGCAATATCTCTGGCAGTGGTTACATGAGTGGGGGATTCCGTAAGACTGCAGCAGTCTTCAAAATGGGTATTTGCCATTCCCAGAGCAGCTGCCCGCTCATTCATCATTTTCACAAATTCATCCTCTGTTCCTGCTATGTATTCTGCCATGGTAACGGAAGCATCGTTACCTGACGCTATAACGATACATTTAATCAGAGTTTCAACCGTCTGAACTTCTCCTTCTTCCAGAAATACCTGGGATCCGCCCATGGATTTGGCATGGGCGCTGGTGACAACCTCATCCGTCATTTTAATCTTGCCAGATTCCAGAGCATCAAAAATAAGGATCAGCGTCATAATTTTTGTGATGCTGGCAGGACTTCTTTTTTCATCTGCATCCTTCTCGAATATGACCTGCCCGGTAGATGCTTCCATCAAAATCGCACTTGGAGACTGCAGCGCCGGACCGCCTTCTGTGTTAACCGCCTGGGCCTCTTCCGCCTTTACAATCATGTCCGAGGCAACCGCTATATCCGGCACCTGCCCTGCCGCCGTCTGACATAAACAGGAAAATAGCAGAAAAAAGCTTAATAAAAATGCTGTAACTCTTTTCATGTTATACACGTTCCTCTGATCAATACCTTTCTATCATTGTATGGGACTTCTTCCCTTACATATGCCACTTTTACTAAAAAAAATTACCTCGTTTTCATTTCATCTTTCTACAAAGTATGCTATACTTGGACAGGGAATGTTATTTTAATAATAGATACATCCAAAAATATAACAGAATTATGAGGTTTCGTTATGAATCAAAATGATTATCGTAAATGGAATGTTGGAAAAGGGCCAAAAAATCCAAAAAATTTAGTGGCAGTCATTCTAGCCGGACTGCTGATTGTAATGATTATGATACTCTGCGGTATTATTATTAATAAGAAGATGGGGCATAGAATTCTGCCAGCTGATTCATCGGTGGCATCTGTTTCTTCCGAAAGTGAAGCACAGCCTGCCTCTGAGGAAACTACTAATGCCAGTACATCACAGGCAGATGATCTGATGGCTCTTTTATCAAACGCAGAGAAGCTTGCATCCCAATACGATTATGATGGAGCCATTGACCTTTTAAAATCTGATGCCGCATTATCATCGAAAGAGGAAGTTGTTTCAGCTGTTACCGGCTATGAGGCTTCTAAAGCTGCCCTTGTCCGGATTAATCCTCAGGATGTCACCCATATTTTTTTCCATTCACTGATTATAGATACATCTAAGGCTTTTGACGGTGATTCCAAGCAGGACGGTTACAACCAGATGATGACTACCAAAGATGAATTTATAAAAATGATGCAGTCCATGTATGACAAGGGTTTTGTTCTTGTAAAAATTCATGATCTGGCTTATGAAACGAAAGATGAAAACGGCAATCCTAAGTTTGTATATGGAGACATTATGCTGCCTCCTGGTAAAAAAGCATTTGTGCTGTCCCAGGATGATTTATGCTATTATGAATATATGCAGGGGGATGGCTTTGCCACCCGTATAATTATCGGAGAGGACGGCTATCCTACCTGTGAAATGCAGATGGCTGACGGCAGTGTTTCTGTTGGTGATTATGATTTGGTACCAATACTCGAGAACTTTATAAAAACCCACCCGGGTTTTTCCTATAAAGGCGCCAGAGGAATCCTTGCCTTTACCGGATACAACGGAATACTTGGCTATCGGACGGACGAAGCCTATAAAGATAAGAACCCCAACTATGAAGCAGACCGGCAGGCGGCTGCAACGGTTGCACAGTCGTTAAAAGACCATGGCTGGGAGCTGTCTTCCCACAGCTGGGGACACCGTAATATGGGTACCATTTCCATGGAGCACTTTAAGATTGATGCCGATAAATGGGAACGTAACGTAGAGTCTATTATTGGTCCTACAGATATTATAATATATCCCTTTGGAAGCGATATTGGAAGCTGGACTCCCTATACAGACAGCAATGAACGTTTTACATATTTAAAATCCAAGGGCTTCCGCTACTTCTGTAACGTGGATGCCAGTAAGCCCGCCTGGATGCAGCTTGGACCTGATTACTTCAGACAGGCCAGAAGAAATTTAGATGGTTACCGGATGTTTTACTATCCTGACAGCTTAAGTGATTTATTTAATGTAACTGATGTATTTGATCCGGCAAGACCTAAGCCGGTTCCACCTATGTAATAATATTATTCAGACAGACATAGAGACAAAAGGACGAATTGCAGCATAACAGCAAACTGTTATTCCGCAATTCGTCCTTTTATCTTACCTCGTCTTTAAATATGTATCCCAGACCCCAGGCTGTCCTTAAATACTTCGGGTGTTTTGGATTATCTTCAATTTTATCCCTTATGCGTTTCATATACACCATAATAGTGTTGTCATCTACAATTGAATTTTGCCACACATTGACATAGAACTGTTCTTTTGTAAAAACCTGATTTTGGTTTTCCATGAGAAATTTTATTAAAGACAGCTCTTTTGATGTCAAAAGTATCTGGTTTCCATTCTTTCTCAATGTGAAATCACTTAAAGACAGCCGTAGTTCTCCGCAAACCAGTTCTTTTTTTGCTTCCAGATTATAATCTCTGTTTCTTCTGATGAGAGCATTGGCTTTTGTTATCAGCATTTCCAGACTGAACGGTTTCGTAATGTAATCATCACCTCCCAGAGTGATGGCAAGTATTTTGCTCTGTTCCTCCTGCTGTCCGCTTAAAAACAAAACAGGAGTATAGATGCCTTTTTTTCTGATCAGATTTACTACGTAAAACCCGTCCATATCATCCATAATTACATCCAGAATAATCAAATCAAAAATATATCGTTCCAGCAGCTGAATAGCTGAAGTACCGCTGTCCGCCACAGTTACCTCTATAATCCTTGTTTAATTCAATATAGGACTTTAGATATATTTCGTCCACATTTTCTGCTGCAATTGGTATAAAAAGAGAAAATTCCTCCAGCTTTTCTTTATAAAACAGATTTAAACTGTTAGCAGTGGATTTTGCCGTCACCATAAGATTGTCCTGAGTCATCTGAATAACATGTTCCCGATAGCTTTTAAAAATCCAAAAATTCACAGTCAGCAAAAGAACCAAAAATCCCAGACCCGCAGCAATTCCTCTCAGACGTCTTTTATTATACATTTTCAATTTCATCACTCCAGTAATAAGAAAAGCAGTTGGAAAAATAGGACCGTTCTTCCAACTGCAATTATTCAGGTTAAAAATATCTTACCTCATTAAAACTGCACAAATCCTTTTACTGGTTTTGCAGGTTCTACAGACTCGGCATATAAAACCGGTCCTTCCCCTTCATAATCTTTCCAGTACTCATATGCAATTCTGGCTTTTACGCGAACCCACTGCTTTGTCTCAAGATCTTTCGCATCCCTGGACTTGGTTATAAAGCCCAGAAACGTCATGTCATCTTCACAGCAGGTCATGGCCATACGGCCGGGTACAAAATAATTCTTGGGGAAGTCCGGAGTCTTTAAAACCATTGCGGAAAATTCCACTGTCTTCCCTTCGTAGCGGTCGCGGCGTTCCATGCAGTCCAGATACCAGATTCCATATGCTTCCGGGGAAATTTCCACTAAATCGGCGCTGATATCATAAGGTAAGTCCTCTTCTGCGATTTCATTGACTTCTCCCTCAGAATCTTCAAACACAATTTCTCCCCGCGGGCACATGGCCTTTAATGTACGCCGATATCCGGACAAATCCTCTATTCCATCACAGCGGTTGCAGATAATCATCTCTGAATTGCGCACCATGGAATACAAAAGTGACTTCATATTGGCAGCATACAGATCAAAGGTAGACATATCAATCAGCGATATCTGCTGATAGACCTTCCAGTCATCAGGAAGCTTCAAATCATCTAAATTCCACATGCCATTCCATTCGATTAAAACTCTCTCCGGATTATACAAAAGTTCCAGTTCCAGAAGTTTTTCCTGGTTTAATTCTTCCAGGCTGTCGATGTAAATGGCGGCTGTCTTTGTCCGTTTCAGCAGTTCATCACTGTATTCCGTTTCGCCTTCTTCGCAGACGATGAGAAGTGTCTTCCCTTCTGCCTTAAAATAATCCTGCTCCATGGTAAATTGAAGGAACTGGGTCTTTCCTGACTCTAAAAATCCATCGATCAGGAAAACCGGCATAAAATCATCTTCCATTTCGTCGATATTACTCATGATTCCCTCCAATTCATCTATTTACCAAAGGCCTGCTTTAACTCTTCTTCTTTTAGATCAGCCCCGATTACGCAAACCTTTCCGGTGTATTCCGGTTTCCCGTCCCGAATTTCATATTGCTCCGGTACCAGATCAAAATAAAGCCATGTCCCCTTTTCCGTACCGGGAATCATGCCCTTTGCACGAAGTACATCTCCAAAACCATCTCCATATGCAAGTTCGTCAAGAATCTGATCCAGTGTCTCTTTACTCATTGCCGGCACATTCTCAAGTCCCCAGCTGCTGAATACTTCATCTGCATGATGATGATCGTGGTCATGGCCGCAGCTGCAGCCTCCTTCGTGATCGTGATCATGGTCGTGGTGATGACCTCCGCAGCCACAGCTTCCCTCTTCGTGATCGTGATCATGGTCGTGGTGATGACCTCCGCCGCCGCAGCCGCCTTCTTCGTGGTCATGATCATGATCGTGATGAGCTTTCAGCTCGTTCATCAGTTCCTCTTCCATGGTATCCGGCTTTTCGATTATTTCAAGAAGCTGTTTACCTGATAATTCTTCACAGGGTGTTGTAACAACCACTGCCCCGGGATTCAGTTCCCGGATTATTTCAACTGCAAGATCCACTTTATTGGCGGGAGCTATATCGGTACGGCTTAATACCACAGTTCCGGCATTCTCAATCTGATTGTTGAAAAATTCTCCGAAATTCTTCCGGTACATTTTACATTTCTGGGCATCTACAATGGTAACTGCACTGTTTAGGATAACCGGAATTTCAGCTGCCACATCTTTAACCGCTTTCATAACATCGGATAATTTACCTACACCGGAAGGCTCAATGATGATACGGTCCGGATGATAGGTTGTAAGCACTTCTTTTAAGGATTGTCCGAAATCACCAACCAGAGAACAGCAGATGCAGCCGGAATTCATTTCCCTGATTTCCACGCCGGCATCCTTTAAAAAGCCGCCATCAATTCCTATCTCACCAAATTCATTCTCAATCAGGACAACCTGCTCACCTGAGACAGCTTCCTGCAGCAGCTTCTTAATAAAAGTAGTTTTTCCGGCTCCGAGAAAACCGGATATAATATCAATCTTTGTCATACGAATTAATACCTCTTTCTTTCCAGAGTTTAACAGGAACTACAACTACTTATTGTGTCACAAACAGGGAACAAAGTCAAGCAGAGGGCCCAGGGTTTTTCTCCGCATATTGTTAACGTTTTATCAAATTTGTGCTGAAACACAAAAAAAACTTGAATTTTGGGCATACTATGGTAAAATACATGCAACTGCTTTGACTTAAGGTCGAATGTGTGCACCAAACAACTAAAGGAGATTTTTAACCATGGAAAAACGCGGCGTAAAAGAATTCCTGAAAAGGAAGAACGTCACAATTACGGTCCAGACCTATCTCATTGACGCATTGGGTGCTATGGCATTTGGCCTTTTTGCGTCTCTTTTGATCGGAACCATCTTCGGCACTCTGGGCCAGCAGCTCAACCTGAAACTATTCAATGTAATTGCAGATTATGCAAAAAGTGCCACAGGCGCAGCACTGGGTGTGGCGATTGCCTATGCCCTTCATGCCCCTGCTCTGGTATTGTTCTCTGCAGCTACCGTCGGTATTGCAGGCAATGCCTTAGGCGGGCCGGTAGGTGCACTGGCTGCAACAGTAATTGCCACTGAGCTTGGAAAAATGGTGTCAAAGGAAACCAGACTGGATATCCTGGTAACACCGGGAGTTACCATCATTTCCGGTGTTTTAATTGCTCAGTTTATAGGACCTGGTGTAGCAGGGTTTATGAACTGGTTCGGAAGCCTTGTAAAGACTGCAACAGAGCTGCAGCCCTTTTATATGGGCATACTGGTCTCTGCTCTCATCGGCATTGCACTGACACTGCCAATCAGCAGCGCAGCCATCTGTATCGCCCTCTCTCTTGACGGACTGGCCGGCGGTGCAGCGACAGCGGGATGCTGTGCCCAGATGGTGGGTTTCGCCGTCCTCTCCTTCCGGGAAAACGGAGTCGGAGGTCTGATGGCACAGGGTCTTGGAACCAGCATGCTGCAGATGGGTAATATCGTGAAAAACCCAAAAATCTGGATTCCTCCAACTCTTGCCTCCATAATCACCGGTCCCATAGCGACCATGGTGTTCCAATTGAAAAATATCCCGGCCGGCTCAGGCATGGGAACCTGTGGATTAGTGGGTCCCATCGGGGTCTATACAGCCATGGGGGGCGGAAAAAACATGTGGCTTGGTATATTGTTTGTCTGCTTTCTCCTTCCGGCTGTCATTACACTGGTTTCAGGAGAACTGCTGAGAAAAGCAGGATGGATCCAATTTGGTGACTTAAAGCTGGACTTAAAATAAGAACATAAAAACAGGGAACGGGCAGTTTCATTAGATTCTGCCCGTTCCCTGTTTTTATTCTTTATGAATCCCTGTTCTTTTTCTGCCTGTTCCTGCCCGTACCGCAGCCCGCACAGTTATCACAGCCGCCGCAGCCGCAGCTTCCCCTGTTCTTTACAACACTGCGGACTGCAAAAAATACCAGGACCATAAGTATACTTAATATTAAAATTGTTGCCCAGTTTTCAACCAGCCAATCTGACATAATCCCTCCGAAACTGCTACTTCATTTCTTTTAATATACTGTCAATATGTTCTCTCCTGCCTATCACCATTAAATGCTCCTGTGCCTGAATCTTATAATCTGCAGGCGGCATAAGCTGTGCTCTTCCTTCCCGTTTAATTCCGAGAACACTGATATGGTAACGGTTTCTGATATCCACTTCCCTGATGGTTTTTTGCACCCATTCCGGAAGAGGCGGAATCTCATAAATGGAATATTCAGGAGTCAGTTCGATGTAATCAAAGACATGGTCTGTGCTGTATCTGACAGCTGTCTTCTCTGCAATATCACGGTCCGGATAGATTACTTCATCTGCCCCGTTTCTTAAGAGAAACTTGGCATGAATATCCCGGTTTGCCTTGCTGATTACCCGTCTTCCGCCCAGTTCCTTCACCAGACTGGTGATTTCAAGACTGCTCTGGAAATTAGTTCCGATACATACAAAGCAGATGTCAAAATTGGAAATGCCCAGGCTCCTTAAGACTGTTTCATTGGTACAGTCACCGATCTTTGCACTGGTAACATAGGGAAGCAAGTCCTCTAAGCATTCCTCCTTCTGATCTACGATCATTACGTCATTACCAAGGTTTGCCATATTAATACAAAGATGATGCCCAAACCGGCCCATGCCGATAATTAATATTGATTTCATGAATATTCCCCTCTCTTTTATCCTATGTTAATCGCTTCTGCGGGCTGTTCCACATGAGCAATTCTGTGATTTTGTACAAAAGCAAGCGCAAACGACAGGCTTCCGATTCTTCCGCAGTACATCAGCAATATGATGATTACTCTGGAAAATGTATTTAGATCTCTGGTAATTCCGGTTGTCATACCCACTGTACCGATAGCGGAAAATGTCTCAAATAATACGTCGGAAAAACCAAGAGACTGATTTGCCATAATTACCAGCGCAGCGAAAAGTGCCAGAAACAGATTGATTGTTAAAATAGTTCCAGCCCGCTTAATGGCCTCATCCTGCAGACGTCTTCCAAATACATTGACTCCATAAGACTGCTTGATATTGGAATGAACGCACATTAAAAGCACAAACAGTGTGGTGGTTTTAATTCCTCCGGCAGTAGAACCAGGGCTTCCTCCGATAAACATGAGAATGATGGTAAGAAGCTTGCTGCCATCCGTCAATGCATGGGTATCCGTCGTATTAAATCCTGCCGTTCTGGCCGTTACAGAACTGAACAGGGATGTAAGTATCTGACCGCTTGCGTTCATTCCGACCAGAAGATTACTTCTTTCCAGCAGATAAAAAAGGAAACCTCCTCCAAATACAAGAATGAAGGTAGTGACCAGTACAATCTTAGTATGAAGGAGATATTTTTTTACATGCAGCTTATTCTTATAAATATCATCCCATACAATAAAGCCAATACCGCCGATAACAATCAATGACATAATAACCAGATTAACCAGCCAGTCATCGTAATAGGAAACAAAAGAATTATAAGGTTCTATATGTCCCATTAAGTCAAATCCTGCATTGCAGAACGCAGAAACGGAATGAAAAATACCATAAAACACGCCTCTTAAAAATCCAAACTGGGGGACAAAGCGGATTGATAATAAAATTGCCCCTGCACTTTCAAAAAGAAACGTTCCTTTTAATATTCGTTTTGCCAGCCTGACCACTCCGCCAATCTGAAGAGTATTAACACTTTCCTGCAAAAGTCCCCGTTCTCTAAGACCAATCTTACGTCTCAGCACGATGGAGATAAATACTCCCACTGTAACAAAACCAAGTCCCCCGATCTGTATCATTGTCATGATTATAATCTGACCAAACAAAGACCACTGGGTCCAGGTGTCACGGACCACAAGACCCGTTACGCAGGTAGCGCTTGTGGCAGTAAAGAGACAATTGATAAAATTCTCTGACTGCCCGTCCTTGCTGGAAAAAGGTAGCATGAGAAGAAGTGCCCCGGTTAAAATAATTCCTAAGAAACCATAAGCCAGATACTGAGTCTGGCTCACATTCCACTTAAAACGTTTTTTTCGTTTTTTATCCATGATAGTGCTGATGCCTTTCCTTTCTTACGGCTGATTCATCAGCATAGTATAGCACATTTCTTTCTAAAGGAAAAGGTGAGTTTTTAACATCCTTCAGGTAAAATTATCTTTTATTCTTAACATTTACCTGAATCTGCCGGCTGGTCTTTTTTACAGTTTCAGAAGGCTCATATTGGTCTTCATCAAATAAAAACTGATGGAGGCGTTTTACGTTATCCTCCAGATTAACAGGAATTACACAGTCCCTCCTGTTAATTTTTGCATCTGCAAGCTTTGAGGGAAATCCTTCCGTCTCTGTCAAATGAAATCTCTTTATATTTTTCATGATGGGCAGCATATCTTTCATTCCCACACTGGTGGATATCTGGGGGAGTATGGCATTTGCCAGACGGTTTAAGGTTGGTAAATCTGCCTCTCTCGCTTTTTTCAGCGCCAGATTGGCAACCTCTCTCTGCCTTTCCGTACGTTTAAAATCCGTATCCATTTTTCTGAGCCTGGCATAAGCAACCGCCTGAACCCCGTCTAAATGGTTTGGTCCCTCCTTTTTTAAATGATGGGAACCCACACCTGTGGATTCCACTGTTTCTGTGATAAATCCGTTGATTACCCGGAATTCATCGTGGCTGATATCCACATCGATTCCCCCAAGAATATTGATGGCATCTGCCACTGCTTTCCAGGTGAAGGAAGCATAATCATCAATATTAATATCCAGATTATCCGTAAGTGCTTCTACTGCCTGGGCAGGACCACCATTAAAGTAAGCCTCATTAATCTTATCATAGCGCCCCTTATCATTCACTTTTAAATAAGTATCCCGGTAAACGGAAACCGCCCTTATTTCCCCTGTTCCAAGATTTATATTAAACAGCATCTGCATATCGGATCTGGTTCCCTTTCCTAAGACTCCATCTCTGGAATCCACCCCAAATACAGCAACCGTCCAATATCCCTCCATCTTTTCCTGGGTTTCAATACTGATATTGGTATTTTTAATTTCAGGCATTTCCACTTCCGGCAGTTTTTGAGTCATATGAGCGATGTTCCATGCATATCCCATCATTGATCCGATCAAGGAAGCCCAGACCGATGCTATGATAATCAGTCCCCACTTTAAATATTTAGAATTTGCCATGTTTCCTCCATCCTCTTCATAAAAAAAGAAGAGATCCATTTACATATCTCTCCTTAATTTTCCATTATTTCAGATTTTTATTCAAAAACATGTCGAATCTCACTGGGATGAGAAATGATATATTTGGGTTGAAATGCTTCCAGCTCCTGCCTGTCCCGAAATCCCCATGTTACGCCTACCGTATCCATGCCTGCATTCCTGCCTGTCTTCATATCCGTGTTCGTATCTCCAAAATACAGACAGTCAGAAGGCGAGAAGGAAAAACGGCCTGCCATTAAAAGAGCTCCCGCCGGGTCCGGTTTCACCTTTATTCCATTTCCTTCCCCGATGATCTGGTCAAAGTAATGTTTTCCGTAAACAGCCTCCACACATTCTACTGCCCGTTCATGACTCTTATTGGTCAGCACGCCTATTTTAATATCCTTTTCCTTTAAATAGCTTAAAAAATCAGGCATACCGTCATATGCTTTCACCTTATAAAGGCAGTTATCCCGGAAAATCTTTTCATAGATAGAAAGAGCCTCCGCATAATGAACCAGCTCTTTATCTCCCGAATACAGAAGTGCCCGTTCCACAAGCTTGCGGTATCCAT
>JAEWPQ010000249.1 GCA_023460575.1 Bacillota bacterium | reverse complement strand
TAAAATCCATATGCCCTGCCTGTAATAATCCGGCCTTCCTGTTCTTCGTCCTTTACCAAAACAGTATGAGCTCCGTTTCTTACTGCCTGATGCACGACACGGATCAGAAGCCGTTCAAAATCCTCTTCCCTGCATCTGTGAATCACCAGACCTGCTTCCTTATGAGAGACAATCCGATCCTGATAAAGAGTATAACTCCACTCCTTATTCTCACCCTTAATTTCTTTCTCAAGTTCCTTTTCATACTCAAGGCTCACCAGTGTAAGACCTTTCGCCACAGCCTTCGGTCCTGCTGCATTCCGGTCCCTTGCGTCTAAAATCTCTTCCACATGACGGGGAGGATAAACTCCCCTTCCCACTTTCATCAGTGTTCCTGCAATGATTCTTACCATATTATATAAAAATCCATTGCCCTTAATCCGGATTGTTATGAGATCATCAGACTTTAAAACCTCCAGACTGTAAATGGTCCGTACCGTTTCCTCTGCCTGCCCTCTGGCGGTGCAGAAGCTTTTAAAATCATGTTCTCCAACCAGATAGGCCGCGCCCTCCCGCATTTTTTCCACATCAAGGGGAAAGTAGCAGAAATAGCTGTATAGCCGCATGGTCGGAATTTCGATTTTCCGGTTCATAATCTTATACTCGTAAGTCTTAACACAATTTTGCTTCCTGGGGTGGTAACTACCCGGAACTTCCTCCGAGTGAAGCACCCGGATATCTTCCGGCAGCCTCTGGTTTAAGGCAAAACAGATCTTGTCTGCAGGCATTCGGTTTTCTGTATCAAAAACTGCCACATTTCCCTCCGAATGTACTCCGGAATCTGTCCTGCTGGCTCCTGTTACAGTGACCGGCTCCTTTAATAAGTCTGTCAAAGTACGGTTTAAAACCTCCTCAATGGTGATTCCATTGTTCTGGATCTGCCAGCCGCAGTAATTGGTTCCGTCGTAGGCAACGATCATCTTAACCCGTTTCATAAATCCTCCTTTGTTCTTAAAAGCTCTGCACTCTCAGGATCCGGAGACCTATGATGACAGCAAGGTAAAGAACATACACCAGATATGTGATTCTGTCCTGGTTTCCATACTTAAGCGGCTTCATTTTCGTCCGGCCTTCTCCGCCCCGGTAGCATCTGGCTTCCATCGCCATGGCAAGATCTGTGGCACGGCGGAATGCAGAGATAAAAAGAGGCACCAAAAGAGGAATCATATTTTTTGCCTTCTGGATCAGATTCCCGGTCTCAAAGTCCGCACCTCTTGCCATCTGCGCCTTCATGATCTTATCCGTTTCTTCCACCAGAATTGGTATGAAGCGCAGCGCAATGGACATCATCATGGATACCTCATGCACCGGTACACGGAATCGGTTTAAGAATCCAAGGCTCTTCTCCAGACCGTCAGTCAGCTGGTTCGGAGTGGTCGTCAGCGTCATGATGGAAGATCCTACCACCAGATAAATCAGCCGGATTCCCATAAAACCAGCCACCATAACTCCTTCCTTTGTGATTTTTAAAAATCCTAAAGTCAGAACCGCCTTGCCGGGTGTCAGAAACAGATTGAAGCTGACGCTGATCAGAAGCAGAAATACAATCGCCTTCAAGCCTCTGACCATAAACTTAAAAGGAACATTACTGAGCTTTATGGCAGCTGCAAGAAATACAGTAGCTATCACATAAGCCCAGATATCATTTGCAATAAATAGGGATATGATAAAAACCATGGTCCCAAACAGCTTTGTCCGAGGGTCCAGCTTATGAAGAATGGATTCCACCGGATAATACTGCCCTAATGTAATATCTTTCAGCATAATATCTCCCTGTCTATTTTCCCAGAAGCTTTAAAATCTCGTCTCTGGCTTCTTCTATTGTTGTAATGCTGGTATCAATGGGAACACCGTGGGATTTCAGCGTCTGAACCACATAGGTGATCTCAGGGGCTGCCAGGCCCATTGCTTCCAGTTCCTTATAATGCTGAAACACTTCCCTGGGGGTATCGTCAAACACCTTTTCTCCATGATTCATGACCAGAATCCGGTCCACATACCGGGCCACATCTTCCATGCTGTGAGATACCAGAATAATAGTCATGTTCCGTTCCTCATGAAGCCGCCTGATCTGATCCAGAATTTCATCTCTTCCTTTAGGATCCAGCCCCGCTGTGGGCTCATCAAGAATCAGGACATCCGGATTCATGGCGAGAACGCCAGCGATTGCAACACGCCTTTTCTGACCTCCGGAAAGTTCAAAAGGAGACCGTTTATAATAACTTTCATCAAGACCTACCATGGTAAGTGCTTCTCTCGCCCGTCTGGCCGTTTCTTCCTTGTTAAGACCCTGATTTTTAGGTCCAAAGCAGACATCGGTAAATACATCAATTTCAAAAAGCTGATGCTCGGGATACTGAAATACAAGTCCTACATGACTTCTCAAAGCCCTTAAGTCATAACCGTCATCATAAATATTACTTCCATTATAATATAGTTTTCCGTCTGTTGCACGGAGCAGTCCGTTTAAATGCTGGATTAAGGTGGACTTACCGGAACCGGTATGACCGATCAGCCCCACGAATTCTCCAGCCTGTATCTCTAAGTTCACATCCTTTAATGCATGCTGCTCGAAGGCTGTCCCTTTTCCATAGATATAATTGATATGTTCTGCTTTAATTGCCATGGCTTCCTCCGTTCTCCAGAGTCACTTCTCCGGGAAAACGTTCTGCAAACCGGGGGAGAAGGTTCTCCATCAGCTCATCCAGTGTCAATATCCCATCTGGCAGATCAAGTCCTTTTTGTTTTAACTCATAAGCAAGCTCTGTAACCTGGGGAACGTCCAGCCGGTAGGATTTAAGCTTCTCCACCTGAGAGAATATCTCACGGGGCGTGCCATCCATGACTACCCTGCCTTCATCCATAACGATCACTCTGTCAGCACCTGTTACCTCTTCCATGTAATGGGTGATAAGAAGAACCGTGATTCCCTCTTTCCGGTTCAGTTCATGAACCGTTTTAACCACCTCTTTGCGCCCATTGGGATCTAACATGGCTGTAGGTTCATCTAACACGATGCACTGGGGTCTCATGGCCATTACACCTGCTATGGCCACCCGCTGCTTTTGCCCTCCAGACAGCCTGTTAGGGGACTTTAAGCGGTATGCAGCCATTCCCACGCTTTTTAAACTCTCGTCCACCCGTTTCCAGATCTCCTCTGTAGGCACACCAAGATTCTCAGGGCCGAATCCTACATCCTCTTCTACAATATTTCCAATGATCTGATTATCCGGATTCTGGAAAACCATTCCTGTCTTCTTGCGGACTTCCCAGAGATTCTCCTCCCTGGAAGTATCTAAATCCTGAATCCATACCGTACCTTCCGTAGGCAGCAATATGGCATTGAGCTGTTTTGCAAAGGTTGATTTACCAGATCCATTATGGCCAAGAATTGCAATGAACTGACCCTTTTCCAGATCCAGGCTCACACCGTCGATGGCACGTTTAATTTCTTCAATATTTTCTTCTTCATCTTTTCTGATATAATCAAATATCAGTTTAGACGTTTTAATTATTCCCATAGTAAACCTTTCTTTAAAAGTGATACATCCGTATGCCACATAATTTTAGTTGAATATTGCATAACAGTCAAGCATCGGTATGTATCTTTTGCAAAAACGCAGGATTAAAGGCAAAAATTGGTGAAAATATAGTTTTCCCTTACAAAAACAGATAGATGGCACAGACGTTTCCATCCATACCATCTATCTGCTTTATTGTATCCATAAGCCTGATTCATTAACCTTATAATTTCCATCTACCGTTGTATTCATAGCCAGGCTTCCATCTCCGTTGAGATAATACCATTTGCCCGGTGTCGGCTGAATCCATCCGGTCGCCATATCTCCATCGGTGTTAAAAAAGTACCATATACCATTCAGTTCCTGCCATCCGGTCTTCATTGCGGCTTCTGCGTCCATATAGTACCATTTCTCATCAACCTTCTTCCAGCCTGTTACAGCATAGCCGTCGGGATTAAAATAATACCATTTACCGCTGACCATCTTCCAGCCGTCAGTCACATAATTACCATCTTCTCCACGGTATTTCTTTCCATCCTGGTAAGTTGCCCATACACCTAACGTCTCTCCCAGTTCCTGAACTACAGAATCATCAGAAGTAGTAATATCTCCTTCTTTTAAATAATCCTCTTCCGATGAATCCTTTAAGATGGCTTTCACTGTGTAGAAGTATTTATGACCACTGCTCATATAAGGAAGAAGATCTGCTGATGTGGAAGATGTCGTCAGGCTTTTAATCCAGATACCGCCTTCCTGGTATAGAACTATCTGATATCTGGAAGCGAACGGTACCTTCTTCCAGGAGGCTTTGGTTTTTGCAGCATCGCTCCAGCCTGCCTTTTCCGGGCTTTCCAGTTTTGCAACAGGAGTATAGGAGAAGGTAATAACAGTCTCTCCGTCTTTATTGTTCACAGAAACCAGATTCCCGCCTTTTACGGTACAATCGGATCTTTCGTAGGAACCAGATACCCGAATGGTTCCCCTTACTTTCTTTCCAGGCTCCCATTGATCCTCTTGCTTGCTCCAGTCCGGACTTTCTTCCGAATAATTCACTTTTACAGTCGGAACATTAATTCCTTCCGTCCATGAACTCTTACTGCCATTCTCCACGTAGATCCGTAAGCTGCCTGACGCTGATGCTGTTATTCCGGTTCCGAGAATCATGATCATGCATAAAAGCAGAAACCACATTCCTTTCCCTTTTCTCCAATTCATCAATATCTACTTCCTTTCTTCCCTACTTTCTCCAGATTCCCTCTCCATCTATTGTAAAACCGCTGATATTGGTGTTCACAGCCTTTGAACCATCACCTGGATAAAAATAGAACCAATTGCCATCGATCTGCTTCCAGCCTTCCTGCATGACGCCCTTGGAATCAGCATAATACCACTTGTTATTGTAGGAGATCCAGCCAGTTATCAATGCACCCTCAATTCCGTTTGTAGTGGAAGGATTTAAATAGTACCATTTATTATCGGATTTGTACCATCCCGTAAGCATGGCTCCGTCATTATTAAAGTAATAAGTTTTATCACCCTTTTGCTGCCAGCCGGTCAGCATCACTCCATTACCATCAAAAAGATACCATATATTATTGATTTTAGACCAGTTATTCTTTAAGTAGGTTCCATCCGGGTAACGGTAACTCCAGGAATTTCCGTTCTTGATCCAGCCTATTGCTCCGGTGGATGCTGTACCGCTGTCCTGTCCGCTTCCATCTGATACCTTCTCCTTGGGTAGATATACCTCATCAGATTCCGTCCAGTCACTGTTCTTTCCGTGTTTATCCTCAGTACTGTTGTACGGTACCGTACGTACTTTAAAGCTGTAGGTACCTTCCTTGGTCATATAAGGATAAAAATTGTAAGAGGTTGCTTTCAGCTTCTCTACTTTCTTAACAATACTACTGCCGCGGTACAGATATACATCATAAGCACCGGAACCGTTGTCTGGTTCGCTCCACTTGGCATTCCCAAAACCGGAATCTTTCCAATAAGCGTCCTCTGGAGAATCATAGGTCCCCTTCACCGGCTTAAACTTAAATGTTACGTATAAAGTATCGGTACCAGAACGGTTTGAGGAAACATAGGTCCCTCCTTTAATTTTAACATTACTGGACTGATATCCACCTTTAAAAGCATATTCATTGGAGTCCGTAGCACGCAGCGTCACCTTCATCTTCGGTTCAGAACCAATTTTCATTTCCTTGCTATCAGATGTAACCCAGTCCAAGTCTGTCACTTCGTAATTGTTGTTATTGGTATAAACGTAATTGCCCGTTTCTGATGTGGTTGAAAATGCAGTTTCAGCAGGCAGAGTGTCTCCCGATGAAATACTTTCCAAACCAACATTAATCGATACAGACGATATGGTTTTTACGGTAGCAGCCATTGACTCAAATGGTATGCTGGCCATGAATACCCCCAGTGCAGAGACGATAGTCACCAGTCTCTTTAAACGCTTCATACTTAATACCTCCCGTTCTTATTTTAGCGGATTATAACTATAGAACCATAATATTCTATAATTTACATTATAGCCCTGAATGCAATTGTCCGTCAACTTACGATATTCTTTCTTTATTCTTGCGTTTCTTAAGAGCATTCATTGTCTAAGATTGTGATATAGTAACAAAGCTAAAGCTGTCTGTAGCCACAAATGCATAGTGCAGATGATTCATTAAGAGTCTGCCATACAAAAAATTCCCGATAGGGAATCGCTTCCATACCGGGATTTCAATATAATTATACAAGCTCAAGAACTACTTCCATCGCTGCATCACCTTTACGCTGGCCGATCTTAACGATACGTGTGTAACCACCGTTACGGGATACATACTTTGGTGCAACCTCATCAAACAGCTTCTTCGGAAGATCAACAGACTTTGTATTCTTCTTTCTTCCTGCAGCTTCAGACGGAACTTCAGTTACATCGTAAAGGACCTTTAACATCTGTCTTCTTGCATGAAGTCTGGAAGGAAGATCTTTCTTGATCTCTTTTTCCACTTCATCATAAACAGTTACTTTCTTGCCGTTTACAACATCTTTTACTCTCTTGCCGTCTTTATCTTTACGTGCAACCTTAGCTGTGACTTTAACAGTCTCGAAGTTATCTTTCTCCTTAACTGCCAGAGCGATCAGACCTTCTGCAACTTTGCGGATTTCCTTTGCTCTTGCTTCTGTTGTCACGATCTTGCCATTATAGATTAACGCAGTTACCTGGCTTCTGATTAATGCTTTTCTCTGACTGGAAGTTTTTCCCAGTTTTCTATATCCTGCCATCTCAATATTCCTCCATTTGTGGAACACGGATACATGCTTCTTCGGTCTTACTGTAT
>JAEWPQ010000248.1 GCA_023460575.1 Bacillota bacterium | reverse complement strand
TCCTTCCCTCTTCGATCATGCCCTTTGCATCGGTGGTTGTCGCTTTCACTTCCCCGCTTATGGGACCATCAACGATAGAAGCGATTTCCCCGATTACTTCTTTAAAAATACGCCCTTCCTTTGCAATGAGAGATGGATTTGTGGTAACTCCGCATATGATTCCCATCTCGTCTGCCATTCTGATTTCTTCTACATTTGCCGTGTCAATAAAAAAACGCATGTTCTAATCCTCCTGCTTTCTTCCTGTTGGTAAACCTGTGATTTATAAACCTGCCAGTATCTTATAACTGCCTTTTAAATCCTCATAAAGTTTCTTGTAAAGCTGGTGATAGTTCTCATACTTCTCTGATTTTTCTGTATCAGGCTCCGTGGACTTGTCTTCGTAAATCAGCGCTTCACAGGCAGACTCCACACTTTCATATATTCCGCAGCCCACACCTGCAAGAATTGCCACACCTAACGCAGGTCCTTCCGTCTGAGCCACTGTTTTTACACTGCACTGATACATATCTGCAAGCATCTGACGCCATACCGGACTTTTCCCTCCGCCTCCGCATGCCATCATCTGATCTACAAGAATTCCCATCTCTTTTAAGATGTCATTGCAGTCGCTTAAGGAATAGGAAACGCCCTCCATAACGGCACGCAGCATGTGCGCTCTAGTGTGTATGGCAGAAAGTCCGAAAAATACTCCTCTGCAGTCCGGATCAAGATGGGGGGTTCTCTCTCCCATCAGATAAGGCAGATATAAAAGCCGTCCGCTTCCTGCTTCCACCTTCGCCACTTCTTTATTAATGATGTCATAGACATCAATCTTCTCTTTCTCTGCTTCTTTCACATAATCCCCGCAGAACTGATCCTTGAACCACTTTAAGGATAGGCCTGCTCCCTGGGTAACACCCATCACATGCCATGCACCGGGTACCGCGCAGCAGCAGGTATGAACTCTTCCCTTGGGATCAATGGTAACCTGGCTGCTGTGGGCAAATACCACACCGGAGGTTCCGATTGTGGTAAACGCAGTTCCATCCTTCACAACTCCGGTTCCTACAGCTGCTGCTGCGTTATCACCGGCACCGCCGACTACCTTTGTTCCGTCAGACAAACCTGTCCGCATGGCAATCTCAGGAAGAACCGTACCGGTCACTTCACAGGATTCATAAACCTTTCCCAAAAGTGCAGGGTCGATATCCAGTTTTTTAAGGACTTCTTCTGACCAGCATCTTCCCGGAACATCAAGAAGCTGCATACCGCTGGCATCAGACACCTCTGTGGCGTAGTTTCCTGTCAGAACAAACCTTATGTAATCTTTGGGCAGAAGAATATGTCTGCACCGACTGTAATTCTCCGGCTCATTCTTCTTAACCCATAAAATCTTGGCTGCTGTCCAGCCGGTTAACGGAGGATTTGCTGTAATTTCAATCCACCGCTCTCTCGGCATGATGGAAAGCATATCCTCTACCTCTGCACCGGTTCTCTGGTCACACCAGATAATCGAGGGGCGAATCACTTCATTCTTCTCATCAAGCATAACCAGGCCATGCATCTGACCTGATAAACCAATTCCCTTTACCTCATCCTTTGAAACTTTGGATTCCTTTACTACCTGGGAAATCGTCTCCAGAACCGCATCCCGCCAATCCTCCGGTTTTTGCTCCGCCCAGCCGTTATCCGGCTGATAAAGAGGATACTCTCTGGAAGCAGAAGCCACTACCTGTCCTTTCTCATCAAACAGAACGGTCTTCGTTGCAGATGTTCCCACATCAATCCCTATCAGATAATTCATCCTCATACCTCCTGGTAAAATCACTTATCCCAATTATAATATATATGCAGTAAAAAAGCGTGCTTTTATTTGTCCAAGTAATAGCACTTTCTTGCCTTTTTTAATTTTCCATTTTTCTGTTTTCAAAATATACAAACCGGTCCGTGGCATCCAGTATATCTTTAAAATCTTCTCTGGGAGCCAGATCAATATACTTTCTTAAAATCTCTCCTTCCTGTTTTTTATAAGGCCCGTAGAAGATGTCAAACAGATTGTGGCCGCGCATATATATTTTGAATTCCTCCATATGCTCCTTTAATTCCTCCGGGCTTTCCATGTTTTTTCCCACTGTCTCCAGAAACTGTTTTCCGCTCTTTAACCGGTGAAGATACTCATTCCATTTTTGGAACAGGATCCGGTAAAATGATTCCTCGCTTTCTACAATTCCCAGCTGTTCCATGATTTTAGGATTAAAGAAATAATTTTCAAAGGAATAATATTTTAAAATGAGCACATTCCTTCTGGTCACCTTAGGCAGCCGGTCAATCTCGTCCCTGCCTCTCTCATCGTAGTACCGGCACAGTTCTCCTGCCAGTTCCTCCGGGGCCCTTCCGTCCCCGTCACGGATCATTAAAAACTGATCCCGTAAATAAACCTGATTCATATACTTTAAATTGGCATAGGTCTTGATATTGGTGCAGCTGTTTGTGGTAATGATGGAAATTCTTGATAAGTTCCCTTCTTTGTCATAAATCTCTGAATAATACTTTTCAAGCAAAAGAGGCAGTCTGCTTTTGTCCTGCTTTCCTTCCACAATAAATACAAAGCTTACCCCCAAAAGATCTATGGCACCGTACCCCAGATCATCAAGAATCACATCGATATCCGTCTTCCCCTTTACAACCGAGTACCCTCCCCGGTCAAGAACCACCTGGCGGATCTGCCGGCTGGTAAAATTAAACAGCATATTGGGGGAGTGGGTGGTGAAAATAACCTGGTTCTTTTTGGACAGACGGTACAGGATCTCACTGGAAGTCTTCTGAAGCTGTGGGTGGAGAAATATCTCCGGGTCCTCCACAATGATAATATTGGGAATTCTCTTCCCATCCTCTGTATATGCTTCCAGAAGGGACAACATGTATAAACTTCTCATGCCGTTGCTTAAATTACTGATGGGGCTTGTCTTCCCCCGCTCCTCATGATAGGTCTCAGCCGTCACCTTAAACATCTCGTTGGGATCGCAGATCAGGGAAAACCGGATTTCTTCATACCCTCCGTTCTTTTTATAATTTTCATTGACTCTGGCGGCAAAATCATTTAAATTCAGCTGATACATCTTATATTCCAGAAGCTTTGCCGTCTCATACACTGCTAACTCCTCCGGCTTCTTCTGATTGATCAGTCCGATACACTGAAAGCACTGGCAGCACTCTCTGGCACTGTCAAATATACAGACGTGATTTCTTAACCTGGACAGCTGGTCATCTTCCTGAAAAAGCAGTAGATCATTCTGAAACTGATTTAATTCTCTCTGGGAGTCAATGTAGTACAGTCTGGGCATGACCTCTTTGATGTACCGGTTATTTTTATGATAACCATCAAAGAACCTGGTTTCTCCATTCCAGCTGGCCTGATAAGTAAAAGACAGTTTTCCATCCTGGTAAGAAGGAAGCTTTGCCGTAAAATCATGAAGCCAGGTCTCAAATCGTTTATACTGGCTGACAATTCCAGCACGGTGAAATAATTCCAGATCATCCTGGGTGATCGCCAGAGTCATGATAATCTCGATTTTCTGTTTTTTCTCATTAAAGTCCTCTTTTGTTACCTCATAGGCATTGGCGGCAGCCCTTATGGCATCTAAAATTCCTGTTTTGCCTGTATTGTTCTTTCCTACCAGAATCAGGGCATTCTCAATATCAGTGATCTCCATGTCCTCAATGGACTTAAAATTCTTAATATGAACCGAAATAATCTGCATAAGATTTCTCCTTTATAAAATCCAGTATAAAAGGCCGGGCTGAAAAATTCAAGTTCCTCTTAAAAAATCACACTGGCCGTTCTCCTCCTTCATACAATAGATTATATTATTCCCCAGGAGTGATTTCTATGTTAGATACCAATCTGGTGCTTACGCCCATGCACTATCTTTATCTGGCAGGCGTTCTTACCATTCTTACAGTCATGATTTTACGGCGGGATACTCCTTATGTCTGCATCGCCTTTTTATTCCTCATGGGCGTTGTGGGACTTGGATCTGTAACCGGCGGGATTATGACCGTATTCAAAGCCATTGTATTTGCAGCAAAGGAGTTTACGGAAATTATTGCAACCATCGCTTTAATTACCGCTCTGTCAAAATGCTTAAAGGATTTAGGCAGCGACTACATTATGATGATTCCCATGTCTAAAGTTATGAAATCTCCTTCTGTTACCTGGTGGATTCTGGGCTTTACCATGTTGACTTTCTCCCTCTTTCTCTGGCCCTCTCCTTCTGTGGCCTTAATCGGCGCAATTGTACTTCCTTTCGCCCTGAAAGCCGGGCTGGACCCGCTGGCAGCAGCCATGGCAATGAATTTATTCGGACATGGTTTTGCCTTAAGCTATGACCTGGTCATCCAGGGGGCTCCCTCCATTTCCGCAGGAGCGGCTTCAATTTCTGCTTCCGATATTTTATCAAAAGGCCGGCCTCTTTTCCTTGTAATGGGCATTGTCACAGCTGTCAGCGCATATCTGTTAAACAGGAAACAAATTTCTTCCTGCTGCAGCCAGGTAAGCATTCAGGAAACAGAAAAACAGCCTGTTGCAGGACTTTCGGGCATAATCATTGCAGTCCTGACGCCTTTATTCTTTGTTTCTGATATTATTCTGATGCTTGTCTTTGATTTAAAAGGAAGCGATGCCACCAGTCTGGTATCCGGAACTGCGGTTCTTATTATGTGCATCGGAGCTTTCTCAGGTTTTGGCAGCCATGCTCTGGAAAAGGTCACCATCTATGTAACCGACGGTTTCCTTTTTGCCATACGGATCTTTGCTCCCGTTATTATCATCGGGGCATTTTTCTTTTTAGGAGGAGACGGAATTTCTTCTATTTTAGGAAGCCAGTTTCAAAGGGGTATTTTAAATGACTGGGCAATCTGGCTGGCCCACAGCACACCCCTTAATAAATATATGGCAGCAATCGTTCAGATGGCTGTGGGCAGTCTCACCGGACTTGACGGATCAGGCTTTTCCGGGCTTCCTCTGACCGGCGCTCTTGCCGGGACTCTGGGTTCTGCCGTAAACGCCTCCGTACCCATTTTAGCATCACTAGGGCAGATCACCGCTATCTTTGTAGGCGGCGGCACCATTGTTCCCTGGGGACTGATTCCTGTCGCAGCCATATGCAGCGTCAATCCCCTGGATCTTGCCAGAAAAAATCTGCTGCCCGTTTTCATCGGATTTGCCGCGACGTTCCTTGTAGCCTGTTTTCTCTTATAAACGATTCACCCAAAGGAGGAATCATTATGTGTGGAATTTCCGGATTCTATAACCCAAACCGGGATTACTTAAAAGATAAACATTATTACAGTCACATACTGGAGGATATGGCTGCCATTCAAAGGCACCGGGGACCTGATGCATCCGGTACCTGGCTTTCTGAGCATGGAGGGCTGTCTCATGCCCGCTTATCCATCATTGACTTAACAAACGGCAGCCAGCCCATGAAAAAAACAGAGTCAGGGAAAACCTTCGTCATTGTATATAACGGAGAAATCTACAATACCGATGAGCTTCGTGGTGATTTAATCAGGAAAGGCCATTCTTTTTCCACTACCTGCGATACGGAAGTTATCCTCACCGGATATATGGAATATGGTCCTGATTTTGCCAGGCAGCTAAACGGAATCTTCGCCTACGCCATACTGGACCCATACAGGGAATGCCTCTGTTTATGCAGGGACCGGTCCGGTGTGAAGCCTTTGTTTTATACCATACGTGATGATGAAATTATTTTCGCATCTGAACTGAAAGGAATCTTTGCCTGTCCCGGCATCCGGCCTTTACTTGATAAAAAAGGTCTGAATGAAGTGTTTTCCATAGGGCCTGCCCGCACTCCGGGCTGCGGGGTTTTTAAAGACATGAAGGAACTGCTGCCAGGGCACCTGCTTCTTTGTTCCCGTGATGGGTTCCATTTAAAATCTTACTGGAAGCTTGAGAGCCATCCTCACGAGGACAGCTATGAGGAAACCATTGAAAAAACCGCATTTTTAGTCACAGATTCCATCAGACGGCAGATGGTTTCTGATGTTCCGATCTGCACGTTCTTATCCGGAGGTGTGGATTCCAGCATTGTATCCGCAGTCTGTGCGGCTGAGCTGAAAAAGCAGGGCAGAAGGCTTAATACCTTTTCCTTTGATTTTGTAAACAACGATCAGTATTTTAAAGCAAGTGCTTTTCAGCCCTCCCAGGACCGGCCTTTTGTAGATCTGATGGTGAAATTTCTGGATTCGGACCACCATTATCTGGAGTGCGACAATTTAACTCAGGCAGACCGGCTGTACGACTCGGTCATGGCTCACGATTTGCCAGCCATGGGGGATATTGATTCTTCCATGCTTCATTTCTGTTCCATGGTTAAGCCTTATAACAAAGTGACCTTAACCGGTGAATGTGCAGATGAAATCTTTGGCGGCTATCCATGGTTTCACAGAGAAGACTGCTTCAAAGCCCATGCCTTCCCCTGGACTATGGATTTGCAGCCGCGAAAGTCATTGTTGAATGACGAATTTTTAAATTATTTAGATATGGATGAGTATGTGGCTGAGACCTATGAAAAATCAATCGCCGAGACTCCCTTATTGGCAGAAGACAGTCCCACAGAAGCCAGAAGGAGAGAGATTTCCTATCTGAACTTACGCTGGTTTATGCAGACTCTTTTAAACCGTATGGACCGTGACAGCATGTACTCCGGGCTGGAAGCCAGAGTTCCCTTTGCAGACCATCGTATTATTGAATACGTTTGGAATGTACCCTGGGATATGAAGACAAGGGACGGAGTGGTTAAGAATCTTCTCCGTCAGGCAGGTAAAGGACTTCTGCCGGAGGAAATTCTTTTCCGCCGGAAATCTCCTTATCCCAAAACCTATGATACCAATTATGAAGCGCTGCTGATAAGCAGAGTCAGGGAAATGATGTCTGACGGCAAAGCACCGGTTATGGAATTCCTGGATAAAAATAAGCTGGAACATTTTCTGTCAAGACCTTCCGATTATGGAAAACCATGGTACGGACAGCTGATGGCTGGACCTCAGATGCTTGCCTACCTTCTCCAGATTAATTACTGGCTTAAGATCTACTCCATTGGAATTGTATAAATTCTGTTAGTATTTCGTAAGCATAGAAAGAAAACCTTAAGGGAAAATTTTCTGTAACTGTGATAAAATAGCAGTGGCAATAACAGACTGAATGCGAGGAAGTAACATGAGAAAGTACAGCATTGGAGAAGTCTCCCTTCGGTTAGGTTTAAGCCGCGATACCCTTCGCTTCTATGAAAAGAAGGGTATTATACAGCCGGAAAAAGAGGAAAATGGTTACCGAAGCTATACGTATGATGACATCAGCAGGCTGTTAAGCATTATGTATTACCGAAGACTTAACTTCAGCCTGGAAGACATTGAGCGGATTCTTTACAAAAGTTCCCTTCATTCCAGCCGCTCCTTGATTCAGAAAAAAATTACAGAAGAAAAACAACAGCTGGAACTTCACCGGCAGTCACTGGTGCATTTAAATCTGTTGAAAATCACTTATGATAATGTGAAGCAGGGTCTGGAGCAATACCAGACCAGACCGCTTCCCCCCCATTACAGGATTAAGAACAGCGAAGAAATCAACCGTCTTTCAATACCGGACTTATGTGCTCCATTCCAGGAGTACATAATAAAAGAAAATCACGCCAGATTGCAGGACGAATTCTTTCTTCTTTCCGATGAAACAGCCTCTGTCATGCGGCTGAATCCTGATCTTAAAAATTTTCCTGTCCTCAAATGGGAAACCTGTATTTATACCATTATTGCTTCCGACTCCCTGGTCCCTGATGAGCAGAAGATTTTAAAGGCTGTCAGCTGGGCAAAAGAGCAGGGTTATTCTCTGACAGGAACTGCTTACAGCGGACCCGTCATGGGCTGCGCCCCCGAACAGTGCAGGGAAGCCGAAACGGAAGGGGATTCAGATAAAACCATTCATTATCTGGAGCTTTATCTTCCTGTTTCTCTATAATTCAAGCAAAAAGTCCCGTCTGGCATCTACTGGCCAGACCGGGACTTTTTGTATGAAAGCAGTGATACTTCAAATGGAGAAGCAGGCAGGCCCGCTTCATTGTACAAAAGACCTGTTTTTGGAGCATTGGACCAGCAGTAACGGAATAACACGGGCTGCTTTACCATATTGCTGTGTATCAATACCTGATTATCTTTTAAAATGCCCGTTACAGGATGACAGATTCCGTCTGGCCCAGCGATCTCAAACTGCTCCACCCCTGTTCCCTCATGAACAACAAGACCTTTTTTATCTTCTGTCTCAAAGGTGAGAGTGATCCACTCCCCTGACACATCAAAGTCAGAGAGCCATGGACCGCGGTAAATAACATGCTCTTTGAAAACCATGCCTTTTACTGCCAGGGACATGCGGTATGCAACCTCCCGCTTGTTCAGCGGATGAAGGTCATTTTCCTCTCCCACATCCAGATTGACCGTAACTGCCACATTCTTTAATCCAGCCGCTTTTCTCTGGGCTTCCCTGATTCTTGGCCATGCATCGCCTTTGTCATCTAAATCAATGGAAAAACCAGGAAGCTGAGCAATTACAAATGGAAGACTGTCCGACTTCCACCTCTTTCTCCAAAGCAAAATCATCTGCTGAAGACGTTCTTCATAGGAATCCGGTCTGTCATCGTTGCTTTCTCCCTGATACCATAAAACACCTCTTACCATATAGGGAAAACAGGGCGCCAGCATTCCATTAAAAAGTCCGGTTGGTTTCTGGGACATTAAGTCCACATTGGGAGCAGGTTCGCTTCGCATACTGCTTAAGTACTCCCATCTGCCATCTAAGGCAATGACCTCTTCCTCTGCAAACAGGGCATAAATCTTTCCGGGTGTAACTCTCCCTGCTCCATGTTCGCAGACCAGACAGATGCGTATCTCATTTTCCCCTGCCTTTAGCACGCCTTCCGGGATATTATATTTCCGCGGCGGATACTGATAACCGGTCTCTCCGACCAAAACACCGTTTACATAGGTTCTGTCACTGTCCACCATGGTTCCCAGCCAGAGCTTTGCCTTTTTACCTTCCAGCTGTTCGGGAAGCATGACCCGTCTCTTAAACCAGATAACACCGTTGAAATCTTCTAATCCAAAATCTTTTAAAAAGGCGGGAAGCGTCACTTCCTTCCACTTGTCACTGTCCCTGCCCATGCCTTTTTCCAAGTCTCTGATCTTTTCATACCATTTCTCATGTGCCTGAATCTGCCCGGCCATCTTTTTTTTAAAAAGCTTATGATTACGGCATTGATCCAGTTCCTCTTTCATATCCGGATACATGCAGATCTCTTCTTCTCCCATCCAGGCTTCTGCCGTAGACCCGCCAAGACTTACATTGATAAGACCGATGGGAATATTTCTATCCTCCCGCATGAATTTTCCGAAGAAATAACAAACAGCAGAAAACTCTCCAATGGTGTCAGGAGAGCATTCATTCCATGAAGCTTCCAGATGGTCCTTTAAAGGGGCCTGAAATTCATAATTCTCTTTTACTTTATACAGCCGGAATTTCGCATCCCCCTGTTTTTCAAACTCTATGGGATACTGATCCTTTACTCGGTTCATGGGCAGTTCCATATTGGACTGGCCGCTGCAGATGAATACCTCCCCCAGATAAACATCTGTCACCTGAATTGATTCACCGGATTGGCTGAACAATTCCATTGTAAAGGGTCCGCCTGGCTGTAAGTGATGAAAGTAAGCTTCCCAGTTCCCGTCTCCATCTGCCCTGCTGCTGATTTCCTGATTCAAAAGCCGGAGAGTGACGCCTTCACCCGGGACCGCCAGACCCCAGATTCTTGTCTTCTCTCCTGTCTGAAGAACACAGCCGTGACTGATCAGTTTGGGAAGCATAAGCCGTTTTTCATTATTTTGCATATACACCTATCCCTTCGCACCTGTGGAAGTGATTCCCTCCACAAAATACTTCTGAGCTGCAAAAAACAGGATCAGAGCAGGCAGCAGGGCAAGAAATGACATGGCAAGGATCTGATTCCATTCAACAATACCGCTGCTTTGGTCGATGGACATCTTAAGAGCCAGCGCTACCGGATACTTGGATAAGCTGGTGACGTAAATGAGCGGCCCAAGGAAATCGTTGAAACTCCAGATAAACTGGAAGATCGTACAGCTGACAATCGCCGGCTTTAAGGCAGGCAGCAGAATACGGATCAGGATCTCAAAGGAATTGCACCCATCCACCGTAGCCGCTTCATCAAGATAAGTAGGAATGGAACGGAGAAACTGAATGAGCATAAAAACGAAAAATGGTTCATTTGCAAACACAGTAGGTGCAATTAACGGAACATAGGTATCTAAAAGTCCCAGATTCTTCCAAAGCAGATAAAGAGGTATCCTTGTTACGACTGCAGGAAGGAACATAGTAGCCATCAGTAAGGAGAAAAAAAACTTCTTTAACGGAAACTGGAATCTGGCAAAACCGTAGGCTACCAGAGTGCTTGATACAAGACAAAATATAATCTTAGGTATTACGTATTTAAATGTATTTAAAAAGAAAGTTGTAAATGTAAACTGAGTCCTTGTTTTCCAGCCTTCTATGTACGGAGTAAAATCGATTCGTCTGGGAATAAAATTGACTGTTGTAAATATTTCATTATTGGTTTTAAAAGTCGCACCTACCAGCCATAGAATAGGATAGATCATGACCAGAGCCACTGCTGTTAATATCCCGTAGCGTACCACTGAACTGATGGAATCACGGCGGTGCCTGCGTCTTTCTAGCTTACTTAACCCGTTCATATGTCCCCTCCTTAGTTCCCTTCATCGGAATAAAATACCCACTTGTTCTGTGTTGCGAAGAGAATTGCCGTCACAACCATGATGATGAGAAACAGAACCCAGCTGGCCGCACTTGCATATCCCATGTTAAAAAACTTAAAAGCATTGTCGTAGATATACATGGAGGTCAGATAAGTAGCGTTTAACGGGCCTCTTCCTGTGACAAGATAGGGACCGTTAAATTCCTGAAAGGCATTTACCATCTGCATGACCAGATTAAAGAAAATAGTAGGTGTAATGAGCGGAATGGTAATCCGGAAAAAGGAATAGAATCTGGTAGAACCGTCCACACTTGCTGCCTCATACAGATCCTGGGGCACATCCTTTAATGCAGCCAGAAAGATCAGCATGGAGGACCCGAACTGCCAGACTTTCAATAAAACAATGACAGCCATTGCTCCGTTTGGGGAAGAAAACCATGGTATTGGTGCTGTGCCGAAAAGACCGATAAAGTGGTTGATAAATCCATTCTGCTGAAATAAAAACCTCCAAAGTACGGCTACTGCCACATTTCCTCCCAGCAAAGACGGAATATAATAAGCGGTACGATAAAAATTAATGCCTTTCAGCTGGAAATTCAAGATATATGCAATAAACAAAGCAAAAGTAAGCTGAAGCGGTACGGTAAAAATTGTATATTTTACAGTGGCGGTCAGGGTTGACAGAAAATCAGCATCCCGGAACAGACTTATATAATTTGCAAATCCCACAAAGTTGGGTTTCCGTACAAGGTTATAATCAGTAAAGCTTATCACAAGGGCATTAACAAAAGGATATAATGTTAAAAATATCATACCTGCCAGCCATGGAAGAATATATAACAATCCGATTTTACTATGTTTCAAAAAGCTCCCTCCTTCGATTCAGCCACGCAGAAGAATTCCATTCCTCTGCGTGGCGGTTTAACCAGCAGTTTTTTCTGCTATTATTTGTATTGCTGTTTCAACTTGGCATTCTCCTCGCTGATGGCTTCAAAAATTGCTTTTGCTGCCTCATCCGCACTGCTCTGACCGAATTCAAATTTCTCGTAGTTTTTATCGTATGCATTTGTAAATGTGGCATTTTCAAAAATTGGAGAATTGTTGATTACTTTTGCATTCTCAGTAAATTCATAAGCCTGTTTTACAACACCGGTAATCTGGCCGTCTGCTTCCAGAGAGGCTTTTGCTGCCTTTGACGCAACTATTCCTCTGGTAGATCCCATTAATTTTGTTCCTTCCGGATCATTTAAGATGTACTGTAAAAATTCTGCGGCAGCCTTTGGATTTTTGGAATCCTTGGAAATTGCAAAGGTTAAAGATGGCTTTGCCATGGTTCCCTCAAATTTTGCGCCGTCAATAACCGGAAGCGGTGCAATGGCCTGTTCGTCACCTTTATCAGATAAGGTCTTTGCATTGGAAGCAATTCCGCCGGTCCATTCTAAGACACCGGCATAACCGCCGTTAATGAACTTGGCATTCTGCGCGATGCTTACAGGCTCATTGCCCACATTCTCAATGTAATCTTTTCTGGAGCAGAATACATGGGCATCTGCCAGATCCTTATACCACATCAGCGCATCTTTATAATCTTCCTGTGTGTAATTCATGCTTAAATCATCGGCAAACTCTCCCTTACCGGTCTTTTGCTGCAGATAATAAATGGCAGCGAAACGGAATGTGGGGCTGACAATTAAATAAGAGTTTGGATCAGCTTTTGTAAATGCTTCCGCTGCCTTCTTATACTCGTCAAACGTCTTTGGCAATTCCTTGATTCCGGCTCTTTCAAATGCAGATTTGTTCAAATAGAATCCAAGGGTATTCTGTCCATAAGGGATTACCTGCATCTTTCCGGCTCTCTGACCGAATTTTAAAAACTCCGGATCATACTGGCTGAAATCAAAAATGTCTTTTACCTGGTCCAAATCATAAAATCCGCTGCCATCCGGGCTGTACTGAAGAACCCATGGATAGTTTACTGTCATGATATCGGCTGCAGTACCGCCTGCATAACGGGTGGCAAAGGTCTCTTCCAGATTGCCAAAGCCGGAAGGTTCTCCTGTTACCGTGATTTTACCTGCATGTGCAGCATTAAAAGCATCAATTGCTTTCTGTGTTGCCTGGTGACGGTCATCATTCCCCCACCAGGAAAAGCTTAAGGCTGCAGTACCTCCTGCATCTTTACCTGCTGTTTCCCCCTTGACCGGCTCTGCGGTCTTGCTGCTGCATCCAGCTGCCAGCATACTCACTGCAAGCACTGCAGCACACATCATACCTGTTGTTTTCCTCATACCCATTTCTAAACTCCTCCTTCTGTTTTTTTAATGATTTATTATGAATAAACTTTGATGACTGCTAATTGTAGATCTTTCTTCCTGCTTCATCTGCGATCCCTGATTTCCGGTAGAAATAAGTATTGACCTGATCACGCCATTCCACTGCATGCTTTAACTGGTAATCCAGGCGTTCTTTTACGTTTTGGTAACTGTCCTCATCAAGATCATCCTTAATGCTTTCCCACCTGGCCTGGTATTCTTTCACCTTCTCCACACCGTCAAAATGGGTGTCATAGATATGCTGAATCACCGTTTTCCCTGATTGCAGCACATGGGTATATGGTACATGGTGAAAAAACAGCAGAAGCTGGTCAGGACAGGTATTGATATCCTCGTATTCCTGATATATAGTGGGGGAATACTGTTTTGTAAAACCGGTCCCTGTTGCTGCAGTCCGGTCTCTTCCGATTCCTTCTCTGTCAGCATAATGATAGGTCCCCCAGCAGTCGTATTCGTAACCATCGATATCACACCCGTAATGAAGCCCCGGCCTGCACATAAAGCCTACCGCAAGCGGACAGGTATAATCTTCATAGGTTTCTCTGGAGGTAATGAGAATTGACAGCGCTTTTTCTCTGGCATCTTCTGTCAGTTCAAAGCTTAGATCCAGCCACTCCTTCGCTATCTCCTCTGAAGTCAGATCATTGTCCCAGGCCAGCCGTCCATATCCATACCAGTTGGCCTGCGCCATCTTGTTTCCGGTCCAGTTCCGGTCCATTCCCACATTTCCCACTGCACAAAGACCGGAAAGCTTCTGGTCAGGAGAATACTGCCTGATGGCTTTTTTTACCAGACCTGATGCCCCATGCCGGGTATCAAAATCCAGGGTTTCCTTCCACATGGGAACCAGATAACAGATGTCTATCTGATGCCCGGTATATTCCTGTGTAATCTGAAATTCCAGAATCTGATTGGTTTCCTTTAACGAACCAAACAATGGAGACACAGGTTCCCTGATCTGAAAATCAATGGGTCCGTTCTTAATCTGTAAAATAACATTCTCATCAAATTCGCCATCCAGTTCATGGAAGAGATCATAAGCTGCCCGCGCCCGGTCAAGACTCCGGTCTCTCCAGTCCTGGGTGCAGTCATAGACAAAGCATCTCCAGACAATAATTCCGCCGAATGGCCGAATGGCTTTCGCCAGCATGTTGGCCCCGTCTCCATGGCTTCTTCCATATGTAAACGGTCCAGGTTCGTGTTCCGAATCCGCCTTTACGACAAACCCTCCAAAATCCGGTATGATCCTGTATATTTCCTCCACGGTATTCTTCCACCAGGAGGCCACATCCGGGCACAGCGGATCTGCAGTGGGAAGCTTCCCTACTGAGATGGGTGCTGCGAAATCAATAGCAAGAAATATCTTAATGCCGTATGCAGTAAAAATATCTCCTATTTTTTTTATTTCCTTCAAATAATCTGCTGTTATGAAAAACCGTTCATATCTGTGGACATTGACATTATTGATGGAGACTGCATTAATGCCCACAGACGCCATCAGTCTGGCATATTGACGGATCAGCTCCATATCACCGCGAAAGGCATTGTGATCATAAAAAATTGATCTTCCGGAATATCCCCGTTCAATGGTTCCGTCAAAATTGTCCCAATGGTTGATCATCCGGTAATTCTGATCCGGAATACTGACATAAGGAAAGCTCTCCTTCTTTCCAAACAGCAGACGATGCAGGCCGAATATTCCGTAGAGGAGGCCTTTTTGTGTGTTGCTTTTGATCTCATAGCCCGATTCTTTCTGACCAATGGAATACCCCTCATCTCCCAGACTGCCGTCGTCTGTGAGAATTAATACTATCGAGGCATTGTCTTTTTGTGAACGGGAGATTCCATAGAACAGACGGGGTATCTCACTTTCAATGGTCCGGGATATCATTGAATCATTCCTGTCTTCCATAAACCATGTTCTAATTTCATCCCTGCTTACCGGCTTGAGCAACCAGCATAAATCTCTTTTTTCAAACATCCCTATTCCTTCCCACACTCAGTCCGATAATTATTATTTCTTCTTACTCTTACTTCATAAAACATTACAAACAAAGCTTCGTCTGATAGGGGTATCATAGCAAATTGCACAAAATAATAGAATGGAATGATTTAAGATTTTTGTAATTATTAAAGATTATTTTTAATATAATTTGTCTTGTATTGTTTCTATCCTTGCCATATAATACGATTAAGCGTATAAATCGACAAATTTCAAGAAATATCCCCTTGTATAAATTTAACAACGCTGGGAAATCACTTTTTACTTAGGAAAAGGAGCCCTCCATATGGCTGAAGAACTGGATTTTAACAACCTCATACCCGAACTTCATTACTATATTCACAGAAAACCCACTCCGGGCTGGAAGATTGAACCCTGTATCACAGCCTTTATTGATATCACTTATGTGATGGAGGGAAAAGCCGAATATACCATTAATGATCAGACCTATATTGTTAATAAAGGGGATTTAATCTGTATACCCCAGAACAGCTACCGGGCAGCTACCACGATTCCTGATGATCTGATTGAGTGCTATGCCACCAACTTTCTACTCCGCAACCAGGCCGGTCGGAATGTATCCCTTCCCCTGCCATATATCAGCCACATCGGAACTAATCCCCAGCTTATTGCTCTCTATAATGAGATGCACAGCGAATGGCTGCAGCAGAATTTCGGATATATGTTAAAGGTAAGGGCGATTCTCTGTATGATTCTGCACATGATTTTAGATCAGCTTTTAAACAGGAATCGTACCGGGCAGGACGACCCCCGTATCAAAAACAGCATACGCTATATGAGTGCCCATTACTGGGAAAATTTAACTACGGAAGAAATGGCCAGAAGATTTCATCTCCACCCGGCCTATTATGGGAATCTTTTTCAGAAAACTACCGGTATGACATTTAAGCAGTATCTTATTTCCATTCGCTTAAATTATGCGGAAAACCTGTTAAAGAGCGGGGAATACAGCGTGGGTGAAGTGGCTTTGCAATGCGGGTTTTCTGATATATTTTACTTCAGCAAGCTGTTTAAGGCTAAAAAGGGCATTCCTCCCTCTGCCTGCTTCCTGGAAGAAAATAAGCCGTTAAAGTGAGTAACTGCCTGAAAACAGGTACAAAAAAATCAGCCATGAATGCGGCTGATTTTTTTATCTCTTTTATTTAAAATAATTTACGCCCGATTCAAATACCTTCATATCCTGTTCTCCATAGATATTCATGGCAACGCCGTCTCCCCGACGCTCGGAATGTGCCATCTTTCCGAGGATTCTTCCGTCCGGGCTTGTAATTCCTTCAATTGCCATATAAGAACCGTTTGGATTCCATTCCTCTTCCATGGTGGGGCAGCCGGCAGCATCTACATACTGGGTCGCCACCTGTCCGTTTTGTATAAGTTTCTCCAGCCATTCTTCATTAGCAACAAACCGGCCCTCACCATGAGAAGCAGGATTGCAGTAAACGCCGCCTAATTGTGCGCCGGATAGCCATGGAGACTTGTTGGAAACCACTTTTGTATATACCATCTTGGAAATATGGCGTCCGATGGTATTCATGGCAAGAGTAGGCGAATCCTCTCTCTGTTTTGTAACAGCGCCTTCCGGTACCAGCCCCAGCTTAATAAGTGCCTGGAAACCGTTGCAGATGCCTAACATCAGGCCGTCTCTTTCTTCCATAAGCTTTGTGATCTCTTCCTTAATGGCTGCATTTCTGAATACTGCAGCAAAGAATTTGGCGGATCCGTCCGGCTCGTCACCAGCTGAGAATCCTCCTGGGAACATGACAATCTGGGATTTGCTTATTTCTGCTTTGTAGCACTCAATGGATTCCCGGATATCACCTGCAGTTAAGTTTCTAAATACACGGGTAATCACGTTGGCACCGGCTTTTTGAAAGGCTCTGGTGCTGTCGTATTCGCAGTTTGTTCCCGGAAAAACCGGAATGAATACGGTCGGCTTTGCAATCTTATTTTTGCAGACATAGAGTTTAGATGTCTCATAAATTTTCTCAGCTGCCGCTTCCGCTTTTGCACCTGAACTGGTGGGGAATACATCCTCAAGAGTCTTGGTCCATGCATGAATTGCCTCATCTACGGAGATTTTTACAGTTCTGTATTCAAACAATCCCTGATCTGTTACTGCACCGATTACGGTATATGGAATCAAAAGTTCTGTTACCTCACTATCTGGAATCTCACATACAAGATTTCCCCAGCCAGCCTCAAAAAGCTGTTCCGGCTTCACTGTTTCTTCCAGTTTAACTCCCAGCTTGTTGCCAAAAGCCATCTTGCTCACTGCTTCACAAATACCATTCCCCTCTACTGCGTAGGCGGAAATCACACGGTGAGCCCTGATATCCTCAAACAATTTTCCGTAAATGTCCATAACCTGTTCATATACCGGAAGATCGTACTCATCCTTTTCAATTTCAACTAGGACCAGTCTGCTTCCCGGCTGTTTTAATTCAGGAGTAATGATGTGTTTATAGTTGGCAGTATCCACCGCAAATGAAACCAGGGTTGGGGGAACATCCACCTCCTGGAAGGTACCCGACATACTGTCCTTACCTCCGATGGAAGGCAGACCAAAGCCCATCTGGGCATGGTAAGCTCCTAAAAGGGCTGCAAATGGCTGGCTCCAGCGCGCAGGATCCTCTGACATACGGCGGAAATATTCCTGAAAGGTGAAACGGATCTTTTTGTAATCACCGCCTGCCGCCGCGATTTTTGCTACCGATGACAAAACTGCATAAATTGCTCCATGATAAGGACTCCAGCTGGATAAATAAGGATCAAAACCATAGCTCATCATGGTAACCATATCTGTCGTACCCTTTTCCAGAGGAAGTTTGGCCACCATGGACTGAGTTTCTGTCAGCTGATATTTTCCTCCATAAGGCATAAAGACACTTCCTGCTCCGATGGAACCGTCAAACATCTCCACCAGTCCCTTCTGGGAGCATACATTTAAACTGGAAAGCAGATTCAGCCAGGTGCTCTTAACATCTGTAATTTCCTTTTTCCCGAAAGCACTGTCATCCTTAGACGGAACTTCAACCACCACAGATGCCTCCTGATGAGCCCCGTTGGTATCCAAAAATCCACGGCTGATATCAACAATGGTCTTTCCCCTCCAGCTCATCACAAGCCTTGGTTCTTCTGTCACAACTGCAACAGCAACCGCCTCTAAGTTCTCCTCTGCTGCATAGGAAAGGAACTGGTCCACATCTTTTGGATCAATCACCACTGCCATACGCTCCTGGGACTCGGAAATAGCAATTTCCGTGCCGTCAAGTCCGGCATATTTTTTCGGAACCTTGTCCAGGTCGATTTTAAGCCCCTCTGCCAGCTCTCCGATTGCTACGGAAACACCGCCTGCGCCGAAGTCATTGCACTTTTTAATAATGCGGCTGACTTCTGCCCTGCGGAATAATCTCTGGATCTTTCTTTCAGTAGGAGCGTTTCCTTTCTGAACCTCTGCACCGCAGGTTTCAATGGAATCTTCCGTATGAACCTTAGAGGAACCGGTAGCGCCTCCGCAGCCGTCGCGTCCGGTTCTTCCGCCCAGCAGGATAATAATATCTCCCGGATCAGAAGTTTCCCGGATTACATTTTTCCTGGGTGCTGCGCCCATAACCGCACCGATTTCCATCCTTTTTGCTACGTAGTCCGGGTGATAGATTTCCTTAACGCAGCCGGTTGCAAGGCCGATCTGATTTCCGTAAGAGCTGTATCCCCTGGCTGCTCCTGTCACGATCTTTCTCTGGGGCAGCTTTCCCTTTAACGTTTCTTTTAAAGGTCTGGTGGGATCAGCAGCACCGGTCACACGCATGGCCTGATAAACGTAGGTACGTCCGGAAAGTGGATCTCTGATGGCACCGCCAAGACAGGTTGCCGCACCTCCGAAAGGCTCGATTTCCGTGGGGTGATTGTGGGTTTCATTTTTGAAATTTACAAGCCATTCCTCTTCTTTTCCATCAATCTCCACCGGAACTACGATGCTGCACGCGTTGATTTCATCAGATACTTCCAGATCCTCAAGTTTTCCCTCCATGCGCAGCTTCTTCATGGCCATCAGGGCCAGATCCATGAGGCAGACAAACTTTCCGCTCTTTCCCTTCAGCACTTCCTCCCTGTCAGAGAGATAGCGGCGGTACGTGTCCTCCATGGGCTTTTTATAGTCACCGTCTGTAAATTCCACGTCCTTTAACTCGGTCTGGAATGTGGTATGACGGCAATGATCCGACCAGTAAGTATCAAGCACCCGGATTTCCGTCATGGTTGGATCTCTGTGTTCTTCATCCCTGTAATAGTTCTGAATGTGGAGGAAATCCTGAAACGTCATGGCAAGATTCAAGGAATCATATAAATCCTTTAACTGTGCTTCTTCCAGCTTCTGAAAGCCGTCAAAAATAATAACATCTTCCGGTATGTCAAATACAGTAACAAGAGTCTGTGGTTTTGTCTCCTCTGCCTGTCTGGAATCTACCGGATTAATACAAAAGGACTTCACTTCCTCTGCCTGAGCGTTTGTAAGAACACCGGAAATGACATAGGTGGTTGCAGATTTAATCACCGGTTCCTCATCTTCCCTGAGAATCTTCACACACTGCTCTGCAGAATCCGCTCTCTGGTCAAACTGTCCCGGAAGATATTCCACTGTAAAAACGGTATCCCCTTCTTTTACCGGAACTTCTTCCTCATAAACCAGATCAACAGCAGGTTCTGAAAAAACGGTAGTCAGAGCCAGTTTATAGGTCTCCTCAGATAAATTTTCCACATCGTACCGGATCAGAACCCGCACATCAGTCACTGTGCCGATTCCCAGATAATTTGCGATCTCCTCTTTCAGTTCTCCTGCTTTTACGGCATAAGCTGCTTTTTTCTCAACGTATACTCTTCTTACACTCATAATTTCCTCCTTGTAAAGAATCCTTATGATCCATCAGGTCAGACTTCCCTGTTATTATCGTACAATTATCATACCATAAAACATATCAATTAGAGAAATTAATATATCTTATGTCATTCATCACTTTAATTAATAAACGGTGCCGAACTTTATCTGTTTCGGCACCGTTTATTTATTCATTCGTATGATCTTTGCAGTACAGATGCCTTGGCAGGCCATCCGTCATGATGGGAGTCAGTTCTGCCTGAATTAAAGGGCGTATATAACTGATAAACTCTTCTGTTACATAATCACCCGCTTCATTAATCCATTCTCTTGGAACCTTTTTCTCAATGTTTGCAATCTTATGGACATCATAAATATCTGTTACGCAGATATAGGGATCATCAGAGATTCGTTTTAAAATTACCATCTTTCCTGTTTCCCCCTCAAAAGCTGCCTTCACAGCAGCTCCTCCCACCTGGTAGGCCTCTGTAATGTCCACTCTGGAAACCATATGGGATGCACATCTTTGAAGGGAACTGAACTCAATGGCTCTCGTCTTGCAGCCGGTTTCTCTTGCGATACGGCCTGCAAGTAATCTGGCCGCTCCGGTAAGCTGCCGGTGCCCGAAGGCATCCACATAATCCACATTATCCGTCAGTTCGCAGACATATCTGCCGTCTTCAACCCGGATTCCTTCAGAAATGGCCACCACCACTGATTTTTTCCGTTGGTGAAGCTCAGCCACCTTCTTCATAAAATCTTCTATATCAAAAGGAATCTCCGGAAGGAAAATCATATCCGGTCCTTCACAGTCCTCACACTTTGCAAGCGCCGCAGCTCCGGTAAGCCATCCTGCATTTCGTCCCATAATCTCAATCAGGGTCACATTCTGCTGATCGTATACAAGTCCATCCCGGATTACTTCCTTTGTAATGGAACCGATGTACTTTGCAGCACTTCCATAACCGGGGGTATGATCTGTAGCAGCCAGATCATTGTCAATGGTTTTTGGTACTCCCATAAAACGTATCCTGCTGCCGTTGAGAATTGAATAATCGGACAGTTTCTTAATGGTATCCATAGAATCATTTCCGCCTATATAGAAGAAGTATTCAATCTCCAAGTCTTCAAGAATTTTAAATATCTTCCTGTAAATCTCCTGATCTTCATGTATTTCCGGCAGCTTATATCTGCAGGAGCCAAGATAAGAGGATGGCGTCCGCTTTAACAGCTCGATATCCAGATCACTCTTAATATGTTCGGATAAGTCTGCCACACGGTTCTCAAGAAGGCCCTGAATCCCATGAAGCATTCCATATACGATTTTCGCACCTCTGTCTTTCGCCGTTTTATACACTCCCACAAGGCTGGAATTAATCACTGCGGTTGGTCCTCCCGACTGGCCGACGATTACATTACCCCTGATTTCCTTCATATTGACAGCTTCCTCCCTGATGCTTTTTTGTAAGTACTTACAATATTTTGATAATGTTATCATAATATAGTGAGAACAGAAAATCAACCCTAGATAAATGATTCACAATTTTTCATTGTCTTACAACAGGAACAGGATTGGTCAGTTTCTTCTGAATAATTACAATTCGACTTATTTTGACATATCTCTTCATCTTTTATAACACCGCTTGAAAAAAAAAGGATTTTACAATATAGTAGTAAAGGATTTTTTTATGAAGGAGCGTTAATTGAATGGAACTTGATCAGCAGTTAAAAGATTTATCACAGAAATACTTATTTGAAAGCACCCAGTATCATACAGATGATAAGACTCCCAACCTGGAGGTATGTTTACAGCTTAGGGAAAGCCATATTGATACCTTTATCCAGAAAGCGGGTCAGCTTAATTCCATCGTGGAATCCTGCGCCAATATGGTAGGCATATTCGATACCTCCGCCGCCAAAGAGGATATGCTTAAAACCACCATCCGCTGCAGCGGACGTGACAGGCTGTTTATCCGCACTACCCCTTCCATGATGAAAATACTGGTTGAAACATTGTTTGATTAAAGATCAGGGAAAGCTTTAAAAGGCTTTCCCTTTTTTATATTACAAACGCTATAAAGATATCATATGGGATGTATCATTCTTTTCCATCACTGTAAAAATCTCAGTCAGAGGGCTATAATGAACTGTAGTAATGCTGGCATTCTCTACAATAATGCTTTCATCTTCCACATCTGGTCCCAGCATGACGGAAACCAGCCAGGCAAGGGTCGCTCCATGGGAGACCACTGCGATATCTTCCCTTCCACCAGTTTGTTTTATTATCTCATTTAATGCCGCCTTGCAGCGGTTTATAATCTCTTTCTGGGTTTCTCCCCCAGGAGGTGCTGCCTGGGCAGGATCAGTTACCCAGTGTCTGTATTCTTTGGGATAAGCTTTCTCAATCTCTTCCCATGTCAAACCTTCCCACTTTCCGAACTCCACTTCTATGAGCTGAAGCATTGGGATGATTTCTGCCTTCTGCCTGCTTCCAAGAGCTTCTGCCGTTGCCATTGCCCTTTTAAGCGTACTGGAAAATATTTTTTTCACCGGTCTGGACTCCATACCTGCCGCCAGCTTCTCCGCCTGCATAAGCCCCGTTTGATTCAGAGGAATGTCGTGGCTCCCCTGAATCTTTCCCTGTATGTTCCAATCTGTCTGTCCATGGCGTATCAGATATATCCTCATCTTTTTTCTCCTGGTATTTAAATTTCGTAGTCGTAATCTTCCTCATCGGATTCGGTAATTTCCAGATCACTGACTTCTGCCAATGCCTCTAAATCCGCGTTTTCCGCATTCAGACTCACTGCCTCCATTGCCAGCTTCATAATTCCCTTAATTTCATCCACGCTCATTTTCATCTTATCCGCAAGTTCCTCAACAGTAGCCTCCCGTCCAAGCTCTGCCGCAAGAGTCTGGGAGATCTGGGAGAGAACATTGACTCTTGCCGCCAGTTCCTCTCCTGTCTGGTCTGCAGACTGTTCCTCTTCCACAGCCAGTTCCAGGGCCTTCTTTATTCTCTGGCCCACATAGCTGTCAAATCCGGTTTCTCCGCCTGCTTTTGCATATTCCTCCACTGCCATTAAAAGAGCCATGTTGGCCTCCTGTACCAGGTCAGACAAAAGCACGCCCTTTCCGTCATATTCCCTGGCATATTCCAGAGCAGCTCTTAAGTTTCCTTCTACAAGCCTCTTTTTCGCCTCCTGATTTCCGCCCCTTAAATCCGCAATCAGCTCTAACTGTTCTTCTCCTGTACAGGGAGTGATCTCTCCCATCTCGTCTAAATACATCTGGTAAAAATTATCATGCATATTTTTTCACTCCTTTATTTATATTCACCTGATTCCTGTGCCCGTTACTATACCGCAGTCCAACAAATTTGTCAATTTCCTTTACAAATCAATCAATATTGTGATAGAATATTCTTATATTTATAAGGAGGGCTAATGATGGATGTTAATTATGAACTGTATAAAGTTTTTTACCATGTTGCCGCTACACTTAGTTTTTCTGAGGCCTCCAAGCAGCTCTTTATTTCCCAGTCTGCAGTCAGCCAGTCAGTGAAGGTACTGGAAAAGAAATTAAATCAGACACTCTTTATCAGAAGCACCAAAAAGGTCCAGCTTACTCCGGAAGGGGAGATCCTTCTAAAACACATCGAACCTGCCATTAACCTCATCCAAAAAGGTGAAAACCAGCTTCTGGAAGCAAATACCTTAAACGGAGGCCAGCTGCGCATCGGAGCCAGTGATACCATCTGCCGCTATTATCTGGTCCCTTATTTAAACAGATTCCATAAAGCCTACCCGAATGTGCATATTAAGGTGACCAATCAGACCTCCATCGAATGTGCCCATTTACTGGAGAACGGTCAGGTGGATTTCATCATCACCAACTATCCCAATTAAGGTCTTTCAAGTTCCCAGAAGGTTCGGGTGATTAATGAATTCGCAGACGTATTTGTGGCAAACCAGGAGTACTTTCCATTAAAAGGGGAGACCGTTAACCTTCAGAAGCTTCAGACCTACCCCATTCTCATGCTGGACCGGAAAAGCACCACCAGTGAATTTCTCCATCATATGTTTCAGAAGGAGCAGCTGGACTTAGTTCCTGAAATTGAATTAAGCAGCAATGATCTTTTAATCGATCTGGCACGCATCGGGCTTGGAATCGCCTTTGTCCCGAATTTTTGTATCCCGAATAATGACAAAGATTTATTCCAGGTGAGGCTGACAGAAAAGCTGCCCACCCGCCAGATGGTTGTGGCCTATAATGAAAATATACCCGTTTCTCAGGCTTCCAGACAATTTATGGACATGCTTTGACCGTATTCCCGCTGCCGGATGATTCTTCCGGCAGCGTTTTATTTTCCGTAAACCATAAGGTAGTTTCCCCATTGTTCCTCTTCAAAGGCAAAATCTTCTTTTTTGTACTGTTCCTCTTTAAATCCTGCTTTCTCATAGCACCGTCTGGCTCCGGGATTGCAGTCAAATACATTTAACGTGATCCGTTCCATTCCCAGAAATTCTTTCCCGTAACGGACTGCCAGTGACACCATCCGTTCTCCAAGTCCCTGTCCACGCAGGCTCTGGTCAATGACAATAAAACCGAGATGGACGCTTTTATTCTCATAATCTACTCTGGACATTCGAAAGCTTCCTACCGGAATTCCCCTCTCATTTAACGCAGTAAATCCGAAGGCATAAGGGTCATTTTCCAACTCTTTGTAATACCGGTCCAGCTGACCGGCTGACAATGGAAATATAAAATGCTCTCTGCACCACATTCCAAGCATACGCCGGTCCGTGAGCCATTTTAACAAATACGTTCCATCCTCTCTTTTATACGGTCGTAATCTCAGCATCTGTTCCATCAATTTTCTCCTCCTGCCTGCTGTCCCAGAAATGTCTGGCAACCTCTTTCGCATTCTTTAATTTCACTTCATAAAAACTGTCCCACTCCCTTGGAAACAGCGCCTGATATTCGGGACGCTTAAAGCGTTCATCAAGAAGGGCGATAATCCCCTCATCCTGAGCCGTGCGTATTACCCTTCCGGCTGCCTGCATGACCTTATTCATGCCAGGATACTGATAGGCATAATCAAATCCTTTGGATGATTTTTCCTCGAAATAATCTTTCAAAATATCCTGCTCCGTACATACCATGGGCAGCCCGGTTCCCACTATGATAACGCCGATCAGCCGTTCCTCCTTTAAATCAATCCCTTCGGAAAATACGCCGCCCATAACGCAGAGACCTACAAAGGAATCTTTCCTCTCCCTGGAAAATTCCATTAAGAACTCTTCTCTGTCCTGCTCGTTCATATGAGACCCCTGGGCAGAATATGTGACAGAGCCGTCACCTGGGATCCGCTCCGGCAAAATAGCTTCTATTTCTCTTAAATACTGATAAGATGGAAGAAACACCATATAATTTCCTCTTCTTGCAGATACGATCTTACCGATGTAATCTGCCACCTTCCGGTATTCGCTCCTGTTTCTTCTTGTATAGCGGCTGCTCACATCCGTGCCCACCATCAACAGCCGCTTTTTCTGGTCAAAGGGTGAATGGGCATAAACAGCATATTCCTCCTGGTCGCCGCTTAGAAGTTCTTTATAATAGGAAACCGGGAGCAGCGTCGCTGAAAAGAATACGGTGCTGTTTCCTTTATTCAGACACTCCTTTAAATTCTTTGATGGATTTACACAAAACAGCCTCAGCATAAAACGTCCGTCAGACATGAGTTCCGTATAGATCCGGTAATTTTCATCCAGACGGTCATAGATATTAAGAAGCTTCCTTAAATCAAAGAAGAAATCCAGCACCAGATCCCTGTCACCAAATTCAGCATTTTTCTCCATAAACAGTTCCATTTCCCCAAATAAGGTCATGACGCTGGTAATAAAGAAACGGATGTCTTCCAGAATGCGGTACCCCTCACACTGCCGCTTCATTTCCAGCAGTTCTTTGTTGCACCGGTCAAGCAGACGGCTTATTTTTTCATCCATGGGCTTTATGATCTTTTTAATAAGAAGAAAGTCCTCTTTCCAGATGGCTGCACTGTACATTTCCCTGGCTCTTGGCACCAGATTATGAGCTTCGTCAACCAAAAATAAATACTCTCCTGTGATGCCTTCTGAAAAATATCTTTTTAACCTGACATCAGGATCAAAGACATAATTATAATCACAGATTACCCCATCCACCCAGTTGGTGATATCCAGGCATAATTCAAAGGGACATACCTGAAATTTACTGGCGTACTGCAATATCACGTCTCTGGTGATTCCAAATTCGTTGTGGATGATCTCATAGACACAATCACCAACACGGTCAAAATGTCCCTTTGCGTAGAGACATGTATCGGGATTGCATTCCGGTTTTTCCTGAAAGCACAGCTTTTCCTTTGCTGTGATGGTGACGGTGCTGAAATAAAGCCCTTTTTTTCTAAGAATATCAAATGATTCCTCGGCGACTCCCCTTGTAATGGTTTTTGCCGTTAAATAAAAGAGCTTATCCCCCAGCCCCTCTCCGATTGACTTTACTGCCGGAAAGGCTGTGGAAAGTGTCTTTCCGATTCCGGTAGGTGCCTGAATGAATAAATTACGCTTCCTTTGTATACTGCGGAATACTGAAACCGCCAGTTCCCGCTGTCCCTGACGGTAGGGATATGGAAATTCCAGTTCCCGGATGGATTCATCTCTTCTTATTTCATGGCTGTACAAATACCTGGCCCATTTTATATATTCATGAATCAGTCCCTGAAACCAGGTCTCCAGTTCTTCAAAGGACTTCTCTGTCTGAAAACGGCGGATCTCCTCCGTCTCTATATTACAGTAGGTCACCTGCATGAGAGCCCCACTCTTCTGCTTATCAAAGCAGTAAAAGTAACCGTAACACATGACCTGGGCCAGATGAACAGGAAACGGCTCGTCCAGATAGGACAGATCCATATAGATTCCTTTGATTTCATCTATGATCAGCTCATCCGGTTTGTCAATAATCCCATCTGCTCTTCCTTCCACCAGAATCTGAAACTGATCTTCTTCCACCACATGCTTTAATGATACTTCTGCCTTGTAATCTGCTCCCATGCGGCGCTGGATCTTTCTGTGGATCCGGCTTCCCTCCTGCATGGCATTCTTTTCCGCAGTAAAATTATGGCGGTTATCCAAGTCACCGGAACGCAGCACGAATTCTACCAGATTTCTAACGGATATACTTAAAATCTTTTTCTCTTCCTTCTCCATTCCGGCTTCCCCCCTTCTTTCAATCGTTTCTCCCAGCCAGTCCGTATATGAAAAAAAGGAAACTGCATACCATACGGCTGCAATTTCCTCTTTTTCGTTGCTTTATCGTTTATGCTGCTGAACAATTCTCCGGAGCTAATTTTTTTAAGTATTTTTCAAATTCTTTATCCTCTCCATTCAACTGGACAGTAAGAATCTTGGATAAATCCAGACTTAAAACACCTAATATAGACTTTGCATCAATAAGAACTCTATTGTAAAAAACGTCTATGTCGAAATCACACCTGGAAGCAGCAGCAACAAACTTTTTGGCCTCAGCAACTGTTGGCAACATAATCTTAAACTGTTTCATAAGCAGACTCCCTTTTCTATAATAGCTATGAAGTACTTATAACATGTTTGACGTCATTTGTCAAATTCTGTTTCATATCCGATTATATTGCCTGTTTTTGTGCATTATTTGTTATTTTCGCTAAAAAAGTCCGCAAAAACTAAGCATCTTTTTACTAAGACAAATTTTATATAAGGAATTATCTTTGCATCGCCCTTTTTTACTAATTCAATTTCACGGTTTTTATGTTATATTTTTATCAAAAACGCCAAATAAACCGCCTGCCACGCAAGCGAATTCATAGGTTAATATTACCACAAACATACATTTATGAACAGCAGAATAAATTTTTTATTTTTTTCAAAAAACTGTTGCAATATAAAATGTTCTATGCTATACTTTCAAAGTGCTCGGGTGAGCACATAATTTGACCATTTAGGGGAATAGTTCAATGGTAGAGCAACGGTCTCCAAAACCGTAAATGGGGGTTCGAGCCCCTCTTCCCCTGCTAA
>JAEWPQ010000247.1 GCA_023460575.1 Bacillota bacterium | reverse complement strand
TTAATTCCAGGGCATGTCTGGTAAGTTTCAGCTCTTTTTCTAAAGGATTGTAAGGATCACTCATTGCCCCGGTGCCTACCACCCCGGTTTTAACCTTTCGCCTTAAATCATCCCGAATAATCCGCAGCGCATCCTCTTTGACGCGTACCGTATCAAAATGGTCTATTCCGTAACAGTCGGAACGGCTGTCACAGTAGATACACCCATGGCTGCAGCCCCTGTAAATATTCATGTTATAATCAATTCCGAACCAGTCGGAAGTCTTTGTTTTTGTAACAATTGTTTTTGCCGGGATGAACTCCACAGATCGACTCTCTCTTTCTTTTTTACTCAAAAGGTAATCCCTTGATATTTTTTTTCCGCCATGATAATATGCTTATACGAGATAAGAAGGGAAGCGTTCATTATGATTCGTTTGTTATTGCGCTGCAAGCAGATTTATGACAAATTCACAAAAGATGAAATGACTGTCTATGCAGCACAGGCATCATTTTTCACCATAATTGCTGCTTTTCCGTTTATGATGCTGTTATTGGCAATGATTCAGTTTATCCCGTCTATTACAAAAGCAAACCTACTGCAGCTTTTGGTCACAGTAATCCCCAGTTCCTTAGAGATTGACAGCGTCATCGTTACCGTCATTGAAGATCTTTATACCAAGACCCCTGCAGCAATTTTATCTGTGACTGCCATCGCCGCGGTCTGGTCTGCTTCCAGAGGCATGCTGAGCATAGAGCGGGGATTAAACCGGGTTTTCGGTCAGGAAAAAACGCGGGGATATTTAATGACCCGTTTCATCTGTGCCTGCTATACGGTTGTATTCATCATCATCTGCCTCCTGACTCTTGTGCTTCTTGTGCTTGGAAGTTCCATACAGGCATTTATGGACCACCATTTTCCCATTCTGGCCGAGATTACCCGATACGTCATCAGTTTCCGCACCATGCTTTTATTTATTCTGACCTTATGTTTTACCATGCTCTATACTTATGTACCTGTGAAAAAGCAGCAGTTTAGCAGACAGCTGCCAGGTGCCATCTTTTCCACCCTGGGATGGATCGGTTTTTCCTTTGCCTTTTCCATCTATTTCAGCCATTTCAGCAATTATTCTGTCATGTACGGAAGCCTGACAGCTATCGTTCTTTTAATGTTATGGCTGTATTCCTGTATCTCCATCCTGTTTTTAGGAGCCGAAATCAACTACTATTATTCAGAAAGCAGGAAAGACTGATCACTATCCCGGAAAGCCAGAGATTCCCTTAAGAATCCCTGGCTTTCTTAATTCGAAGCAATGATCTTAAGAAAACAGTGGCGTTGATAAGTACCTGTCTCCCGTATCCGGAAGAAGTACTACAATTCTTTTTCCTTCATATTCCGGCCGGTTGGCAATCTCCTTCGCAGCCCACACAGCCGCAGCAGAGGATATTCCCACAAGAATTCCTTCCGTCTTTGCAATCTCTTTTCCGGTTTCATAAGCATCATTATTCTCTACAGGTATGATTTCATCGTATATCTCCTGGTTGAGTATGACAGGAATAAACCCGGCTCCGATTCCCTGAATTCCATGTGGTCCCGGCTTTCCGCCTGAAAGAATAGGAGATCCCTCCGGTTCAACTCCAATAATTCTTATATCAGGATTTTTACTTTTTAAAAATTCTCCCACTCCGGTAATAGTTCCTCCGGTTCCAATTCCTGCAATAAAAACATCAACCTTACCGTCTGTATCAGCCCATATTTCAGGGCCTGTAGTTTCCCTGTGTATTCTTGGATTAGCCGGATTATCAAACTGTCCCATGATGACGGAGCCTTCTATTTCCTTATGCAGTTCTTCCGCTTTGTCAATTGCGCCTTTCATTCCTTTTGTTCCTTCAGTAAGCACAATTTCAGCTCCATAGGCTTTTAAAAGATTCCTTCTTTCCACACTCATGGTTTCCGGCATGGTAAGAATTGCGCGATAACCTTTCATGGCAGCAATGCTGGCAATCCCGATTCCGGTATTACCGGAGGTAGGCTCAATAATGGTGGCACCCGGCTTTATTCTGCCGCTTTTTTCTCCATCCTCAATCATAGCCAACGCTGCTCTGTCTTTCACACTTCCTGCCGGGTTAAAATATTCCAGCTTTGCAATAACAGCTGCCTTAAGCCCGTGCTTTCTTTCATAATTGGCAAGTTCCAGCAATGGAGTATTGCCAATGAGTTCCCGGGCACTTTTTTTGATATTTTCCATAATCAACCTCTTTTCTCATACGCTTCTGGTGCTGCGCATGTATCCTGATTATATTTTATCTGCAGGCATGTATTGTTATGATAAACCATAGATCTTGCGGTACTTATCTTTCAGGTAATCGATGAAGTATTCCGGAGTGAAGTCCTCACCTGTAGCAGCCTTTAAGATCTCACGGCTTGTCTTCATCTTTCCGTACTGGTGGATATGGATCCGTAAATATTCTTTGATCACATCAAGCTTTCCATCTTTTAAAAGCTGATCAAAATCCATTTCTTTTTTCATATGGAAATACAGCTGTGCTCCGAATGCGTTCCCAAGTGCATAGGATGGAAAATATCCGAATAACCCCTGGGACCAGTGAATATCCTGCAAAATACCTTCCGAAACATGTTCCGGACGTATTCCTAAATATTCCTCGTATTTATCAGCCCAGATTTCCGGCAGTTTCTTTAAGTCCACGTCTTCTTCGATAATCATCTTCTCCAGCTCATAACGGATCAGGATATGGAGGCTGTAAGTCAGCTCATCTGCTTCTGTGCGGATAAAGCCCGGATCTACTTTGTTAATAGCCTCAACATATTGGTCCAGAGGCACAGTTTTTAACCGGTCGGGATAAAGCTCCTTCAATTTATCATAGAGAGGAATCCAGAAATTCGTATTACGGCCAATAATGTTTTCATAAAATCTGGACTGTGACTCATGCATTCCCATCGAGGTCCCCTGCCCCACTGGTGTCTGGGTAATCTCATCTGTAATTCCTAATTCATAAATTCCATGACCGCCTTCATGTATAACAGAAAACATGGAACTGTCCATCTTATCGTGGTAGCTGGTAGTGATACGGACATCATGGTTATGAAGATTGGTTGTAAAGGGATGGGCGCTCTCTGAGAGTACTCCTTTTTTAAAATCAAATCCTATATACTCTGCAAGGAAACGTGCCATCTCTTCCTGCTTTTCTCTGGGATAACCCCCGGTAAGAAACGAATCGTCTATTTCTTTTCCATGTTCTTTGATTTCCTTTAAAAGAGGAATGATCTCTTCCTTCAGCCTCTCAAAAAACTCATCCAGAAGTTCTGTCTCAAAACCCTTTTCATATTCAGCAAGAAGAACGTCGTAAAGCTTCTGCCCCTCCTTCTTACGATAGGAGGCAAATTTCTTTTTAAAATTAATTACCTTTTCTAATGTTGGCAGAAAAGAATCGTAATCCTCATTCTTCTTTGCCTTAACCCAGACTCTCGCCGCTTCCGCTATCAGCTGGGCATTCTCCCTGTATTCCGCTTTCGGTATGCAGATCAGTTCTTCCCTGGCTTCCTTCGCTCCCTTAAGTACAGCCTGCTCGGTTTCAGATAGATCAGATGCTTTTTCACATGCGGCTATGGCATCTCCCATTTCATCGCCTGTCATAAATCCGTAATACTCCTCTGAAAGAGTGCCAATCACCCTGGCTGTATAAGATCCTGATTCTTCGGGAGCCAGTGTCTCATTATCCCACTCAAAAAGTACGAGCGCAGTCTGCAGAGCCATTGTCTTTTCCAATATGGAAGATAAGGTTTCATAAGTTTTATTCATGATATTTTCTCCTTTACAAAAAATCGGGACGCTCTGTATGATTGTCTCCAAACCCAATTAAATAATACCGCAAAGAATTTACTTTCCGGTACCAAAAATGGAAGCCTCTTTTATATCGAGGCTGATCAGCCATTCCCTGATCTTATCTTCTCTGTAAGATGATACGGAAAAGTCCTCTAATTTAAAATCAATCGCTATATCCGTTTTCATGGTGGCAAGAATTTTAGACAATACAGCGGCCTTTTCACCGCAAAGTTCTTCCTCACTGGTCTTCGTCATGGCCTTATACGGCGACCTTGATATTCCTAAATCGTTCTTCCAGAAATCCTGAAGATCCTTTAACCTCTTCTTGTCCGATTCTGCTTCATGTATGGCTTCATAAATGCGTTCTACGGTTCCATACTCTCTAAGAAGTATGGGCGCTGCACTGCTGACGCCCTTCACTCCCGGTATATTATCAGAAGCATCGCCCTGAATTCCTTTTAAATCTGGTATCTGCTCCGGTCTCACACCTTCCTCATGCAAAACGGTATCTGAGGTATATTCAAATACTTTTTCCGGAAGGTTAATCTCTTCTTTTCCCATACCGTAAAAAGAATAATATTTTTTATAAAGCTCGTCCGCCTTCTCCTGGCGGGACTGAACCATCCATGCACGCACATTGTGTTCATCACTGACCAGCTGGAGATAGTCATGATCTTTTGTTAAAACAACCATGGGAATCTGCTCTCTGAATTTCATTACCAGACTTCCCGCATAGTCATCTGCCTCATACTGATCACAGTAAAGCACTTGAAATCCCGCTTCCTCCAGAATGCGTTCCATCAATACAAACTGATCCTTTAACGGTTCAGGTGTTGATCCTCTCGTCCCCTTATACTGTGGATACAGTTCTCTGCGGAAGGTATCCCGTGTTTTATCAAAAACAAAAGCCATGTGGTCCGGCTGCTGTTTCTTCATAAGCGAAACTACCATCTTCAGCATACCAAATATGGCATTGGTGTACGTTCCGTCTTTGGCATGAAGAATCTTATCATAATGTTTCAGCTTTTCCTCTTCCGTCTTAGCAAACACGATTTCCCTGGGTAATACTGCATAATAGCAGGTTGACAGCATAGAGGATCCATCAACAACCACAAATTTATTCTCTGACATCTATAACTCCATTCTTTCCCGTACAAGACGGAATTAAGTAAAATAACTCTGCAAATCTGTTTCATTCTTTGCGCCAAGCCGCTTCATGATTTCTTTCCGCTCCTGAGCAGACAACCCTTTCCAAAGCTTTTGAACGCGGGGATCTGAAAATCCAATATAGGGCAGACCATTTCTATCACATTCATAAGATGATAAGTAGTGATTGAGTGCACTCCATTCCACATAAAAAGCAGTGATACTGCGGCTTAAAGAGCTGATTTTTGCCATATTCATTCCTCCCGTATAAATTTTGCTGACTTCATGATGAAATGCCGCTTAGATTATTCAGAATCATTCTTCCAAATCTGTACTTCGCCCTGATAATCCAAAAAGCAGCTGTTTAAAATATCTTCTACCTTATCCCAGTCTCCACCTGCATTCCCGCATCCGATTCCGTAGGGAAATGCAACTTTCTCCAGTTTCCCTCTGACATCCACAAAATCACGGATCTCTTTGACAGCCTGTGAAAGCGCTTTATAATCCGTATAAACACCATTCTTTCCATAATTATCCTGACCATAAAGATTGGCAATCAGAAACCACCTGCCATTTAATTCAACCGGCTGTGCCGACACCCTCCCCAATAAACCGTAGGTGATCCCGCCAGACTGCTCCTGCCACTGCTTCGTGATAATCCGGTATGTCTTTTCTACTTCAGGGAACATTTTTTTAATCTGACCTGCAATGCCCCGTCCAAATACTCCCTGGCAATTCACCTGATGACAGATAATGTCTGCATCAGAAGTAAAGATATCTCCGCTGTAATACTTTAGCATAATTCTCTCCTCCAAGCTTATCTAATCAGATATCCTTACTCATTATACCCTGATTTTCCAGTTATTCATAGTACATTCCTCAAGTTTTAACATATATTTTCCAAAAACCCGTTGAAGTATAGGGAAATAAGATTTATAATAAACATTAACAGCAAATAAAAAAGGTTAGGTACGGAAGAGAATGGAAAAAGAGATTAAATGCCCCTACATTATATTTAAAATTGCAGGTTCCTTATATTGCATAAACAGCAAATACATATCCACAATTTTACAGCTGCCGGAATACAGCACCATTCCTGCCGCACCTGCTAATGTTACCGGAATGTTTAAGCACCGGAACAAAGTCATCAATATGATGGATTTACGCATCACCTTCGGTTTAAAGCCTGTTTCTGAAGAATGCAGAGACTTTGAACAGATGATTGATGCAAGGAAGCAGGATCATATCAATTGGGTCAACGAACTGGAGAGGTATATTAAGGAAGGTGGATCCTTCAATCTTGCAAGAGATTCCCACCAGTGTGCTTTCGGAAGATGGTATGATAATTTCACCACTGACAACCTGTCAGTTATCAACCATTTAAAAAAAATTGAAGAACCTCATGAGAAGCTTCACAAGGCTGCTGCAGAAGCGGAAGCCTGTAAAAAAGACTGCGAAAACTGCCAGGAATCTGAATGCTTGCAGACTGTTTTAAAACGTGTGAAGGGTGAGTCCATGCCAGTCATATTAAAGCTCCTGGATCAGACAAAGGATTTATTCCGTTCCACGATTTATAAGGAGATGGTTCTGATCTTAGATGGCATCCAATGGGGAATCGTAGTGGATGAAATCGTCGCTGTGGAAGATCTGGATGTTATTTCAGAGCGCCATGAAGATCCTATGGTAAACCATTGTTCCTATTTGGGACGTGTCATGGAAAGTGAGAAGCGGGAAGGACTGATCTTTGAGCTTAACCCCGAGACGCTCACTGCCAAGTTCAAGGATCTGGAATCCACTTTTTAATGAACGGCAAAAATACATGGAATATATAGAAAAAAGCCGGAAAAGTTTTGGCAGAAGCTTTTCCGGCTCTTTTTACAGTCAGGAAACTGGCTCTGACTTTTTCAGAAATACTTTTTATTGCCCCAAAGGTTGCTCTTCTTTAAATCCAGATATTCATTATAGGCTTTTTCCAGAATCTGTTTTTCATTGGAAAACTTCAGAAGATGATACGCTTCATGGAACTTATAGTATCCTGAATCAATAAAATATTCTTCCCGCTGTGGTTTACTGTAATAGCTGTCGGCCATCATGAGATACCAGTATACATCCTTTTCCACCATATCCTGAGGCGTATTAAAAGAATACTGACTCTTACCAATGTACTTGATAATAGACGCACTTACCCCGGTCTCTTCTTTAACTTCCCGAAGTGCCGTCTCTTTATACTCTTCACCCGCTTCTACTGTTCCCTTTGGCAAAACCCAACCTTCATACTTGTTTTTGTAATTCTTATATAAAACCAGAATTTTACCTCGAAAAATAACCACACCGCCACAACTCGTTGCTTCTATCATTGCAATTCCTCCAGAGTGAAACCGTAAATCCATCCGGATCCCGGTTTTGGTGTGTCTCACAGACTGGCTCTAGTATACCTCTTTTTATAATGATATGCAAGTGTGTAATCGCCGAAAGAACGGGCGGAAAACTTCCCTTATCTGGAAAAATATAAATCAAATAGCGACCTGGCGATGGGTGCGGCGGTCTTGCCACCGGATCCTCCCTCTTCCACGATCACGCTGATTGCAATCTTTGGATGCTCTGCGGGAGCAAATCCCACAAACCATGCATGCGTCTCTTTGTTCTTATCAAATTCTGCTGATCCCGTCTTTCCTGCCACAGTATAGGCATCTGTACGGACGGCAGATCCTGTCCCATCAGTGACCACCGCTCTCATCAGTTCCGTCATTCTGGCTGATTCTTCCGCTGTCACGATAGTTCCATAGGCCTGGGGAACAAATTTTTTAATTAAGTCTCCACCAGCATTCTCCACATGATCAATGAGATAAGGCTTCATTAATGTTCCGCCGTTTGCAATGGCCGCAGTAATCATGGCGTTATGAAGAGGAGTAATCTGGGTCTGTCCCTGACCAATGGCAGTCTGAAGAATCTCCCATGTATCTGCACCTGGCGCCATGGTAAATGAACTTCTGTTGGAAGGAAAGGGCAGGGAAAAATCCGTATTGAACAACAGCTGTTCAGATGTGTTCCTTAACCCGTTTAAATCCATCACAAGACCAAGACTTGAAAAGGCTCCGTTGCAGGAGTTGGCGAATGCCTGGGTGAAATTCTGATGTCCATGTGCAGTTTCATGATAGCATTTGATGGAGTAATCCCCATTTTCATAAATCCCGTCACAGTCAAAAACATAATCCTTGTAATTTTCAGGATTCTCCCTGATGTATTCCAGTGCTGTAACAATCTTAAATGTGGAACCCGGCGGATAAAGTCCCTGGGTTGCACGGTTTAAGAGCTGTCCTGATGTATTGTCCTCTGCAACCAGACTGTTCCAGTCACTTAAGATAGAATTTGGATTATAATCGGGCTTTGACACCATCGCTAAGATCTTACCTGTATCAGGTTCCATTACAATGACTGCCCCATTTCTTTTTCCAAGTGCTTCGTATGCCTTTTTCTGAAGATCCACATCCAGGGTTGTCACAACGTTATCTCCCTGGTTTTTCTTTGAATACAATTCATTAATCACCTGTTCCAACATATTGACATGGCTGGTAAGCAGGTAGAAATTAGACTGGGCCTCCAGTCCGGTCTTTCCGTTCATCGAGTATCCCACTGCATGAGCAAACATGGAATCATATGGATAAACCCTCGTCTCATGCCCTTCTCCATCCACTTCAGTCCGTGCAAGTATCTGGCCGTCACTGCTCCTGATCTCACCTCTTACTACCCGGTCTGCAAAGCTGTCCAGCCTGGCATTATAGGAATTATTGATCACACTATCACTCTTCACCTGAAGAAAGTATCCATAATAAACCGCCAGACCTATAAAAAGTAGAACAACTCCATAGGTCAGAATTAAGATCTGGTGATTTGCTTTTGGATTTGCATTAGCTTTCATACTCGTCCTCTTCCTCTTCATTGCGTTTGAGAATATAAAGTCCCTGGATGATTCCAAAAATAATAAAAGTGCTTAACACCGAGCTTCCTCCATAACTGACGAGAGGAAGGGTAACGCCGGTAGATGGAATGAATTTTGTGACTCCTCCTACCGTTAAAAAAACCTGGACCGCATAGATCATACCAAGTCCAAAGGCGATAAGTTTATAAAACACAGCCTGCATGCTGCCAGCTACCATCATCAGCTGAAGAAAGCAGCCAAGACATATCAACAGAACACAGAGAGCAAAAATACCTCCCAGTTCTTCCGAAATTGCCGAAAAGATAAAGTCTTTTTCCACGACTGGAATTTTCCTCGGCATACCCCGGTAAAGTCCCATACCAAACCAGCCTCCTGTTCCAATGGCAAACAGGGACTGACTGATCTGATATCCTTTTCCTGCAATATCAGACCATGGATTTAACCAGGCTGCAACACGTGTTTTAACATGACTAAACAGCTGGAATGCAAGCACAGACGAAAGAATTCCTCCCGCCATTCCTCCAATTAAGTACAACCATCTGCCGGTTGCTATAAAAAGCATAAACACATAGGTAATAAAGAATATAAGCGCACTTCCTAAATCCTTTGATAGAACAAGTATCAGAACATGAAGCGCTGAAATACCGCTGACAGCAAGAATTGTCTTAAAACTGACAGAGCGGTAAAACATGGTTGCAATAAAAAATACATAGCTGATCTTTACGAACTCAGACGGCTGAAAGGAGAATCCTGATATTCCTATGGACAGCTGGGCTCCATAACTTGTGGTTCCGGCAACAAATACAATACCCAGAAGCAGCACGCCTCCAAGTCCATAAACCCATGGGATTTTGCTCAGCTGCCACACTCTGTCAATCACAAAGGGGATGATACAGGTAACTGCCGCCGCCACTACAACAATCACAAACTGCTTTAGTGCCTTGTCAAAAGACAGCCTGGTGAGCATGATAAAGCCAACCGATAAAAGCATGCACATGTTATTAACCAGCAGCTTGGATAAGTTCCTGTAAAACAGCCGGTACAAAAACAGGTAACTCAAAAAGAACAGAACCTGAACCCCATAGAAAACAAGCATACGCTCATCTTCCGTCTCCAGCCAGATTATCCCGTACGCCAGAAGATGGATCAGAAACATAAAAATGTTCTGACGCCTGCATATGCTGTTTTTTCTCTTTTCGTCCTGAAATGAAAAATAACGAAAATTTAAATATGTGTATAAAGCGACCAGCAGTATCATTAAATATCTGGATACATCTATTATCAGATTAATCATAAATCACCTATTCTATACCGCGTTTAAAATGTCCCCTTGTAAATTCCGTCAGGAGTGCTCCTGCTTTTTTCCCGTTCAGAAACTCATCTGCAAAAACCTGTAAAACCGATTCTGTCTCTTTGGGACTCTCCGTTGTAAACTGTAGTCTTAAAGAGGCGGGTGATAAAGAATCTACAGAATCACTGAGTCCTAAAAGAGAAAGGGGTGCTGTGTTATAAATGGTATTGTAACAGAATGTACAATGGTTTTTTACAGGGAATTCTTTTCCCAGGCGGTCTTTCAAATTCAACACCACCGGCGTCTTATTACACCGCTCCAGTCCCTGATGGATACACTGTGCGGTTACCATCATAGGAAGGCGCCCATAGATTAAAAGTTCTCCCGGAATCTCTAGTTTTTCCAATTCCCGGCTGTTTAATTCCACCGGCCAGGTAATCTCATGTGCACCAAGCTCCATAAGCATCTCCTGGGATCTGTTATTCATTCCGTACATGCCGAAATCAAAAATCAGCTTTCCCTCAATGCCTGCGCTTTTTAAATATCCCGGCTCTTCCATGGACCGGATTAAGTATCCGTCAAATCCGGATTCCTTCAGAGATTTCTGATGGCGTTCAAAAAACTGCAGCGCCTCCGTGCGGAAAATATGGGGCATGGTAAGGAAACATTGTTTTCCCCTGTCATGACACGTCTTTACGTATTGATTCCACCGTCCCGGTTCAAAATGAGCTGCATCAATATAGATTCTTTTCACATCGGCATTATGAACCACAGCATCAAAGCAATCCGGGTTTTCCAGGGAAGCAGTCAGTTTCGTGATACCGGATAACCGGGAACCTAATATATCCCGCCGTCTACCTGGAGCATCTGTATTTTTGTATTCCCGCCTGTATTTATGGAGTATCTTTTCTTCCAGCGCTTCCAGGCCTCTCCGTCTTAAATCATTCAGCAATTGGACAGGAAGAAAAATATTCCCGTTTATCTCGGCTTCCAGCTTTTCAAACTGAAAGGGGGTATTCCCCGTTTTATTTAACTGCTTTAATACCTTTTCTTCTGACATCGGCTGATTTTGAGCTGTCATCACCAGATCTCCTTCAGTCACAATGCGATGTTCCTTAGACTGAAGGATGAGCAAAGCCTTCTTTCCTTCAGTCAGCAGGATTTTTCCTGTAACAGGCTCTTTTAACTGCTTTTCCACATATTCACGATCCAGCATTTCAAATAACTGACTGTTGCCTTCCCGAAATGATGGCTTTTCCTTCCATACAATCATATCCCTGCCGTTATGGTGTTTATAATATCCGTCTGTCTGACCGCCTCTGTCAAACAAATCCAGCAGTGTTTTCCGATCCCCGTCCTCTACTTTATATCCGCCTCTGCCTTTTTTTAGATAGAGATCTGCATATTTGCGGTAAATGCTTACCACTCCTGCCGTGTATCTGGGACTCTTCATTCTGCCCTCGATCTTCATGGAATATACTCCGGCTTCTATGATGTCCGGTATAATGTCCAGTGTGCATAAATCCTTTAAACTTAAACAGTACCGTTCATCTTTTTTCCCAAGAGTCTTTCCCCCGTCCTTCACGTCAAAGGGAAGGCGGCAGGTCTGGGCGCACCTACCCCGGTTTCCGCTCCGCCCGCCGATCAGGCTGCTGAAAAGGCATTGGCCGGAATAGCAATAGCAAAGAGCACCATGCACAAAACTCTCAATTTCCACATCCACCTGGTCTTTGATCTGCCGGATCTCTTTTAAAGACAATTCCCTTGCAGTCACAACCCGTTCTGCACCAAGTTCTTTTAAAAGCCCGGCTCCATGTACTCCGGTAATGGTCATCTGTGTGCTGGCATGGACAGGAAGGTCCGGAAATTGTTCCCTGATAAAGGAAAGTACTCCCAGATCCTGTACAATTACAGCATCTAATCCCTGTTTATAGTAAGGCAGAAGATATTCAAAAAGCTCCTTCATCTCCTGTTCCTTCATAAGAGTATTGACAGTTAAATAGAGTTTTCTGCCATGAAGATGAACATAATCAATGGCCTCCAGCAGCTTGTCCTCCCCGGGATTTTCCGCAAAGGCTCTGGCACCGAACCGGCTTCCTCCAATATAAACTGCGTCTGCTCCTGCGGCAACCGCTGCCTTCATGCTTTCAAACGAACCTGCCGGAGCAAGGATCTCAACTGTTTTTTTCACATCTGCCTCCAAATCTTTCCCTGGATATTCTTATTGATAAAAAGGAGGAGGTCACGGACAATCCATGAGACACCCCCTCCTGCCTTATT
>JAEWPQ010000246.1 GCA_023460575.1 Bacillota bacterium | reverse complement strand
TTATTCATCATGCATCTCCTCTTTATATAGTGATAATTTCCGACATCTGATCCCGTTTTGCAACGGCTATGGAAAAATCAGATGCCTTAAATGGATTATCTCCCTCTGAGATTTCAAGCTTTACGGTTTCATAAGCAAGCTCTTCGTAATTATTCTCCTTGCTTAAATGACCCAGCAGAATCTTTTTTAAATTCTCGTGAAGAATGCAGCACAACAGCCGTCCCGCATTTTCATTGGATAAATGTCCATGATCTCCTAATATCCTGCGTTTTAAGTAATAAGGATAAGGTCCAGCCTGAAGCATATTCACATCATGGTTGGACTCTAAAAGCACCGCATCCAGTCCCTGCAGATGCTCGATGATGTACTGGTTGTAATGACCCATATCCGTTGCCACCGCAACTGACTTATGCTCATGCTGAATCCGGTATGCCACCGGATTTGCTGCATCATGGTCAATGGAAAACGGTTTTACCTCTAAATCTCCCAGAAAAAAATCTACATCCGGACGAATGGCACAAAATAGTTCCTGGGGATATTCTCCCAGATATTTCTGTTTTGATATTTCCTCCAGAGTTTCCCTGGTTCCATATATGGGCACGCCATACTTTCTGGCCAGTACTCCCAGTCCTTTGGTGTGGTCAGAGTGTTCATGAGTGATCACAATTCCAGTGAGCTCGTTTCCTTTTAATCCGATTTCATTTAAGCCCTGTTCAATCCTCTTGTTGCTTATTCCGGCATCTACCAGAATATGAGTTGTATCAGAACCCACATAAATGCAGTTTCCGCTGCTCCCGCTCGCAATGCTTACCAGTTTCATATCGTTATCTGTCCCCTGTTTTCAATATTTCCGCCAATTTGTTCTCTAAATCCGTAACAGAACCATTGTTTTCGATTATCCGGTCACAGCGCCTTACATACTCCTGTTCCGAAGCCTGGCTTCTGATTATTTGTTCCGAACGTTCTTTTGTATAACCCCTGTTTTCCGAAAGACGTCTGATTCTGACCTCCTCAGATGCACGTACATACCACATCTCATCATAGATATCTTCCGCTTCTTCACCCATAATTGCAAATTCTACCACAATAAGCCCGGCTTGGGAAGCGGAAATTTTTTGTCTGATCCTTTTCCAAACAAGAGGGTGGATAATCGAATTAACCTGCTCTCTTGCATATTCATTTTCAAAAATCTTTTTTCCTAATACTGCGCGGTTAATGGTGCCATCAGAATGAAGGATGGTTTCTCCAAAGGTTTCTTTCACCTGCAGATATCCGTCTTCTCCCGGCATCATCAGTTCATGGGCAACTTTGTCCGCTTCAATTACTTGTGCATTGTATTTCGTTTTTAATATGGAAAGAACCAGACTTTTTCCCGCTCCCACACCGCCTGTAAGTCCAATTACACTCACGCTTTCCACCATCCCTTTATTTGGCATCGAACCAGGATTCTCCAACATTGGCATCAACTTCCAGAGGCACAGCAAGCCTGGCAGCACTCTTCATCTCTTCCACCAGCAGTTCTTTTACCTGATCCAGTTCTTCCAGAGGTGTCTCAATTAGAAGCTCATCATGGACCTGAAGAACAATTCTGGACTGCAGTCCCTGTTTCTTTAGTGCACTGTCTACCCGTATCATTGCAATTTTAATAATATCTGCCGCTGTTCCCTGAATGGGTGAATTCATTGCTACACGTTCGCCGAAGGAACGCTGCATAAAATTGGAAGATTTTAGCTCCGGTACGGGACGGCGGCGTCCGAACATACTGAGCGCATACCCGGTTTCTTTTGCATCAGCCACCAGCTTATCCAGGAAAATTTTAACTCCGGGATAAGTTTCAAAGTATTTATCAATGTATTCCGACGCTTCTTTTCTGGTGATGCTTAACCCTTCGCTTAATCCAAAAGAACTGATTCCATATACAATACCAAAATTAACAGCCTTTGCATTGCGCCGCTGTAAGGAAGTGACTTCTGAGAGCGGTACATGAAAAACTTCTGAGGCAGTGATCGCGTGAATATCCTCGGCCTGCTGATAGGCGCCAATCAGTCTTGCATCTCCCGACATATGAGCCAGAACTCTCAGTTCAATCTGGGAGTAATCGGCATCTACAAAGACACACCCCTCCTGAGGTACAAAAACTTTACGAATCTCTCTTCCAAGTTCCATGCGGATTGGAATGTTCTGTAAATTGGGTTCTGTACTGCTGATTCTTCCAGTAGCCGTAATCGTCTGATTAAAGGTACCGTGAATCCTTTCATCAGTGCCAATATAGGCAGCCAGACCATCGGCATAGGTGGAATTTAACTTTGTCAGCTGCCTGTAATCCAGAATCAACTCTATGACAGGATAATCCGAAGCCAGTTTTTCCAGTACGTCGGCCGCAGTGGAATAGCCTGTTTTTGTCTTTTTTCCGCCAGGAAGCTTCAACTTTTCAAAAAGGATTTCTCCAAGCTGTTTGGGTGAATTAATATTAAAGGTTTCACCTGTCTGCTCGTATATTTTTTGTTCTGTTTCCTTAATCCGGATCTTCAGTCTGTCTCCGTATTCTTTCAGCCTGTCCCGTTCTACCCGGATTCCCGTTTGTTCCATAGAAAATAAACTGTATACCAGCGGCATTTCAATGTCATAAAACAGCCGTTCCATATCTGCCTTTTTTAGTTCTTCTCTTAAAATAGTTCCACACAAAAACGACGCATATGCCATAGAACAGATGCAGGCAACCGCCTGGGAACGATTTTCCTCAAGCGCCTGGGTTATGGTTCGTTTTCCCAGCAGATCTGTTTTCGAAGGAAGAGATAACTGAAGATAATCCTCTGCCAAATTATTGTATTCATAGGAGCTTTTTAACGGATCAATTAAATAAGCTGCTATCGAGACATCAAACACCGTTTTTTCACCATTCAGATTCAAAAATGGAAGCTGGCTTTTTAAGTCTAAAACAGTAATATCTTCTGCCTGTCTTATAACCTCTTCTGCCTTTTCTTTCAAATATTCTGACGTTAAATTCCCCTGAGGTATCAAGCACCAGCACTCCTCTTTTGAAAAACATAAAGCCAGTGCAGAAATTTTTTTATCCGTTCCTGCCAGCTGCAGGCCAACACTGACACCTGTGGAACACCTTGCAAAAACTGCCTCTGCGTCAGAAATATCCGTAACTTCTTTCTTAATCCAGCCAGAAGAAGAAATCTCCTCTCCTTCCTCCGGAAACCCGGCAGGTTCAAAATCCATATTCATGATTTCTTCAATCTCAGTTTCCGCAATGGTTTTACTCTCATCCAGACGAAGATTATAATCTGTTTTCAGGCAAAGAGAATCAGCCTCTTTGTTTGTCCGCTGCTCATGCGCAGTCAGGGCTTCCCGAACCTGTTCAGACTCCAGTTCATCCTTCTTACCGTAAAGATCTTTTAAGGAGCCATACTGTAAAAGCAGCCGGCACGCAGTTTTCCGGCCAATCCCTGCACCTCGTTCCAATGAAAACAATTCCTTTAACTGTTTCGGCTCCAGACCAAATTGCGCCTTCACCCCATCTGCAGACCAGTTTGTTAATTTTACCCCATCTTCTTCCAGGCCGGGAATCAGGATAGTTACATGCTCATTTACTGCCATCAAAAAGGTCTCATTACCAGTAAGCACTGAAACATCTTTTCCTTCCTCCTCACAGTTTTTTGCAAGGGAGCAGACAAGATCCAGAGAACGTGCCCCCTCTTCTTCAAAAACAGGTATTTTCAGAGCAGTCAATGCTTCTTTTAAAAGTAATTGTTTTTTCTTTAAATCCTTAGCGACCATTCCATCTTTACTGAAATTTCCAAAAACCGCTGCAAGATAATCCGTTTGCTTTTCTTCTATTATACGAGCCACCACATTGCGTATTCCTTTTACGCAGTTGTCTGGAAGTGCGTAATATACCTCTTCCAGCATGCCGGTCCCGTCAATCAGTACTGTTTTTTTTCTGTTCATCTGTTCTCCTATCCAAGCAAGCCCAACTGCAGCCAGATTCTGCACTGAAGAAGGACTGTAATGACAAGTGCCATGACACAAACGGTAGATACCGCATATCTTGCAATTTTTATCAACTGTATTAACTGAAGCCTTTGTCTGGACTGTTCCAGAGCCGCCTCCAGCGCTCCCTTGATATTATAATTCCCTGTTTCAGAATCCAGCTGCATGATTCCTGCTTCTATGGTAAAATATATTTCCAGTTCTTCCATACAATCTGCGCAGCTCTGCGTATGTTCCAAAAATTCTTTCAGTTCCTCATCCGTCAGTTCACCGTTTATATATGGAATGACCAGACGTTCTGCTTCCTTACATGTCATCGCCCAGACACCTCCTTAACCATAGCTTTTTATTATCATACAATATATTTTGCCGATTTTCAATTTAAATACTTGCCAAATGGAAATTCCTGTGATAGAATAATGAACGTTGTAAGTGCAAGCCGGCATGTCGGAATGGCAGACGAGGCGGACTCAAAATCCGTTGATGGCAACATCGTGTGGGTTCAAGTCCCACTGCCGGCACTACACCCTT
>JAEWPQ010000245.1 GCA_023460575.1 Bacillota bacterium | reverse complement strand
GGATGATGAACCATTCATCGTGCAGGGATTAAAGGTACTGATTGACTGGGAGGAGGAAGGTTATGAGATTGTTAAAACGGCTGCAAATGGACTGGAGGCTCTCGATTACTTAAAAAGCAGTCAGGTGGATTTAATTATTGCAGATATTAAAATGCCTGTCATGTCAGGAATTGAACTGCTGGAGATTTTAAGAAGAGACAAGGTTTCTGATGCTGACTTTATTATTTTAAGCGGTTTCAGCGATTTTTCCTTCGCACAGCAGGCGATCCGGTTTCGCAGCTTTGATTATATTTTAAAGCCTGTAGTGAAAGATGAACTGATTCGTGTCCTCCACCGGCTTAATTATCAGAGACAGGGCAGCAAAAAGCAAAAACAGAACTCCATCCGTATGGAAAAGGCATACCTTGCCAGAAATATGATTTCCCTTATCTATGGTAAATACGATCAGATTAATCTTGATTACATCAGAGATCATATGCGGTGGTCGGAAGGAATCAGTTACGTTGACATTGAAATTGACAACATTGAGCAAATGGAAGAGCTGATGGATGAAGAGAAAAGAAACCAGCAGAGAGAGCTTTATGGTGCCTGTCTTGCATTTTTAAAGGAAGATGGAGATCATTGCATTTTTGATGTTACAAGCCATGAAAAAAGCTATGATATCGGTTTTATATACTGTGACTATATGGCAGGGAATGAAGGAGAGACTCAAAAAGAGTATTTGGAACGGTTCAGAAAGTATCTGAATGATGCCATGTGTCTGCCGGTTGTCATGCTGGTTGGGAAAAAAGTGGGTGATATTTCAAAAATTTCAAATTCCTATGGTTCGGTAAGAATTCTACGGTCTTTTCAGGCTTTCCGCAAAAAGCAGCGTATCTACTATTATGAAAAAGAGGTACAGGTAAACAACAACGGGATTGTTTTATGTAAACAATATCTGGATGATCTGCTGCATGCAGTGGAGCAGAATGAGCGGGCGGGAATTGAGGAAAGCGTAGAGAGGCTGTATGAAGAAATGAATCATTTAAGATTTGCCATGGAAACGGTGAATTTAAATATTAACTACCTTTTGTTTCAGCTTATCCATCTGGCGTCTGAACAGGACAGCTATGTAAATCAGGAAGAAATCATGCTCTATATCAGTGAAAATGTCTTTGAAGGAGACATGCTCAGAGGCGGAAAGGAGCATTTAATCCGGCTATCCTGTGAATACGCAGCTTATTTAGAACAGCTGCGGAAGCATGTTTCAAAGGATATTCTTCATGAAGTGGAGAAAGACATCAGAAAAAATTATGTAAATAATCTTACTTTAAGAGAATACAGCAACAAATATTATTTAAACAGCGCCTATTTAGGCCAACTGTTCCGTAAAAAATACGGAATGTCCTTCAAGGATTATTTAAACAACTGCCGGATCGAACAGGCAGCAGTCAGGCTGTTAAGGACTGATCTTAAAATATACCAGATTGCGGAGGAGGTAGGATATCGTGATCTGGACTATTTTGTAAACCGTTTTATATCAGTAAAGGGCTGTACACCGTCAAAGTTTAGAAAAGGAGGGGGAAAATAGAAAGAAACAGGGCGGATTGTGTATGCGGCATCTATAATTTACCCTGTGTTTTGATAAGCTTTCTCCAGTTGTGAAAACACTGCTTTGAAGTAAACTATTAGTATAAAAAGAAAAGGGAGGATATGAGATTGAGACGGAAACAGTTTACAGCCCTGCTGGTCATCGGCGCCATGGCTTTACAGACTCTTACAGGATGCTCCATGGGTACGGCATCTACTGCCAGAGCGTCAAAAGAGGATGGAGGAGTAAAAGAATTTACAGCTTTCTTTGCGGTGCCGGGGAACGAAATCAATGATGATAATGAGATTCAGCAGCACATTGCGGAAATTACAGGGGCCAGAGTGAAGGAAACCTGGCTGACCGGGCAGTCTGCTGAAGAAGCAGTGGGAACCTTAATTGCCGGAGGGGAATACCCCGATTTTATCTGCGGCAGTGACGGAACCAGCCAGCTTTATGATGCAGGGGCACTGGTCGCACTTGATGATTATATCGATGATTATCCCAATATCAAGAATTTCTTTACCAAACTGGAATGGGATCAGCTGCGTCAGGACGATGGCCATATCTACTGGATTCCCCAGTTTAACAACAGTTACGGGAAGGAAATGGAGACAACTCATAACGATGAAGCCTTCTGGATACAGACCCGTGTGTTAAAATGGGCAGGATATCCCAAAATCACCACCATGGACGAATATTTTGATTTAATTGAGCGTTATCAGGAAGCAAATCCAACCATGCAGGATGGGACAAAGAACATTCCATATACCATATTATGCGATGACTGGAGATATTTCTGTCTGGAGAATGCGCCGCTGTTCCTGGACGGATATGCCAATGACGGAAGCTGTATTGTAGATCCGGAAACGAAAAAAGTGATTGATTACAATACGACACCTACGGCAAAGCGTTATTTTCAGAAGCTGAATGAAGAATTTAAAAAGGGAATTGTAGATCCGGAATCCTTCACTCAGATTTATGATGAATATATTGCGAAGCTTTCCACCGGTCGTGTACTTGGTATGATTGACCAGTGGTGGGATTTCTATGGTAACGTCAATGATGCATTGAAACAGCAGGGACTGGAGGAACAGGGCTGTAATTATGTTCCCCTTCCCATTACCATTGACAAGGGAGTAAAAAACAGATGGCATACCTCGGGAGATACCTTAAATGTAGGATCCGGTCTGTCTATCAGTGTAAGCTGTAAAGATGTAAGGGGAGCACTGAAGTTTGTGGATGATTTGCTGAGCGAAGAGAACATTACCCTTAGAAACTGGGGAGAAAAAGATGTGGATTATCTGGTGGATAAAGATGGATTATTTTACCGGACACCGGAGATTCGTATGAAAGTCAGCAATACTGCATACAAAGCTTCTCATTTGTGTCCATATTCCTATTTTCCGATATGGACCGGAATGAGTCAGGATGGCATCAACGCGGCAAAACCCGAACTGCAGCCCAATGAATTCTTAGACAGTCTTCCGAAGAACGTCCAGGAATGTCTGCTGGCATATGGCTGCAAAACCTATGTAGACATGGTAGGCAGAAATGAAATTCCGGGACCATGGTATCCCATTTATACCTTTGTAGGAACCTTGACAACTGCAACTCCTGGCGGGACTGCATGGATTAAGATGAGAGAATTAAAACATGAGTATCTGCCCAAGGTTGTCATGGCACCTGATTTTGAGGAAGGCTGGAAGGAATATTTATCTGTTTACGAAACCTGCAATCCACAGGCGTTTCTTGATGAAGTGCAGCCGGAGGTGGACCGGAGAATTAAGGTCGCAGAAGAAGCAGCAGCAAAATAAATAGTAAAAAACAGGCGGTGCGATAAAGATCTTTACCTGCGCCTGCCTGTTTTTTAGCAAAGGAGTGATACCATGGCATCCAGTGGAAACGTAAAAAAGGGAAGTATAAGCTTAAAAGAGTTAAAAAAACAAAAAGTGCTTTTGATGTTGTCAGCAGGCTATGTGATTTATGGTTTTATCTTCTGTTATCTGCCACTTGCAGGCTGGCTCATGGCATTTGAAAATTATAAGCCTAAGGAAGGCTTTTTTCATTCAAAATTTATAGGCCTTGGAAAATTCCGGCAGCTGTTTCTTGATGATGGATTTATCCATGTCATCAGAAACACCCTGGCCATGGGTGTGATTAACTTAATTACCACCATGGTCATGGCAATTGTCTTTGCAATTCTATTAAATGAAGTGAGGTCTCAAGGAGGGAAAAAGGCAGTACAGACAATCTCTTACCTTCCTCACTTCTTATCGTGGATTATTGTTACCGGAATTCTGCATGATGCTCTGTCCGGAACCGGAATAGTCAATGATCTATTCATTCGCTTTCATCTGTTAAAGGAACCGCTTAATTTTTTTGCATATCCAAAGTATTTCTGGGGGATTGTTGCCTTTGCCAATGTCTGGAAGGAAACGGGCTGGAATGCCATAATCTATCTGTCTTCCATTACGGCCATTGACACATCTCTCTATGAAGCGGCGGCCATAGACGGAGCAGGAAGGTGGGCCAGAATCAAATACATCACGCTGCCCGGTATTAAGCCAACAATTATTATTCTCCTTTTAATGAATGCAGGAAATGTTTTAAATGCCGGCTTTGAAGTTCAGTACCTGTTAGGGAACGGATTGGTGCAGAGTGTATCCCAGACCATTGATATTTACGTTCTGAAATGGGGAATCAGCCAGGGGGATTACTCTCTTGGTACAGCAGCAGGAATATTTAAAAGCGTGGTAAGTATTGCGATCATATTAATTGCAAATGAGATGGCAAAACGGGCCGGTGAAGAAAGCTTATTCTAAGGAGGTTCAGACATGACGAGAAGTTTGGTATTACATAAAAAGAAAGTATCACTGGGCAATAAAATATTTGTTTCCCTCAATACCATATTCATGATTATATTTGTGATCATTACCCTTTACCCTGTATGGAACACACTGGTTTTAGCCTTTAATGACGGAACCGATGCTCTGCGGGGAAGTTTATACTTATGGCCGAGAAAATGGACATTTCAGAATTTCATTACTGTGATTCATAAGAATAATCTTTTGGTGGGAGCCTATGTGACTGTAGCAAGAACGGTCATAGGAACGCTCACTGCACTGGCAGCCAATGCCCTTCTGGCTTATATTGTGAGCCGGAAACGGTTTCTTTTCAAGAGACAGCTTGCTCTGTTCTGGGTCATCACCATGTATGTGAACGGCGGATTAATTCCAACCTTTTTATTATATAAGAGTTTAGGCCTTACCAACAGCTTTCTGGTCTACGTGATCCCCGGCATGGTCGGAGCCTTCAATATGCTTGTAATCCGAACATATATGTCAGGAATTCCTGACAGTCTGGAAGAGTCGGCTCAATTAGACGGAGCGGGGGATCTGGTTATATTTACAAAGATTATCTCACCTTTATGTAAACCGGTATATGCTACTATTGCATTATTCTGTGCTGTTGGACATTGGAATTCCTGGTTTGATGCCATGCTTTACAATCGTATGAACTCCAGCCTGACCACCTTGCAGTATGAGCTGATGAAGCTGTTGTCGTCTGTAACAAATCAGAGCACTTCGGTAGAGTCCATGAAAAATACGGTGACAGCCGTTACGCCTACATCGGTACGCGCTGCTGCCACCATACTTACCATGCTGCCGATTGTGTGCCTTTATCCGTTTTTACAACGGTATTTCGTTACCGGTCTTACAATTGGAGGCGTTAAGGGATAGAAAAGACGGCGGCAGGACTGGAAACTATCTGTTTGCGGTACCTGCCGCAGGGTCTTCTCCGCGGTAATAATCATACCCCCGGTCTTTACAATGTTTAATTTTCTTAAGCTGAAACCATACAACTGCATATGGCTGAAGCAATATAGAAAATGAAATGCCGGAGGGGGAAGCGCAAAGTGTTTGTGTATGAATAACTGGCTGTGCGCTGTCTTTTAATATCTGAGTTTCTTCTTTTGAGAGCCAGGAAGGTTCTCCCATATCATGCCAGATTTTTCTTGGGTTTCCATGTGCTTCATCGACGGTCTTTGTGAGCAGACAGTATTCTTCTTCCCCTTTTTCCGGTAAAGTCAAATAAAGCCGCAGACATTCCTTCTGCTCCAGACATAGATTCCATGCGGCTGCGCAATAGCTCCCATCTTCTTTTTGCAAAACAATCAGTTCACTGGAACGGTGGATACATCTGCCCTGCAGCTTTTTAAAGAAGGCAAAGGTCCAGAATGTTGGTTTTGGAATGGTTCCGTTGGCAACCAGACCAAATCCGCCGTGAAATGGAGTAAATGGTACGCCCTTCTCCTCAAAAATATCGCCGAAAGTCCAGTAAGAATAAGATTCGCAGAAATCTCCCAGCTTAGACAGAAGCCATGCCACATAGGCTGCGTTGACTGTAGTATCGTGAATGGGACTGTCAGGGCTGTAGGAGGTGTTGAATTCCGTTATATGCATGGGCAGTCCTTTAAACGTATCAAAGCTGTCTATAATTTCCCGGGATACCTTCAGTTCTTCCAAAGCGGCTGCAGGATCCCGTAAGGCTCCATAGCTGTAATGTTCGCATTGCTCCGGTTTCTCAAACATGTAATGATGCCTTGTAATAAAATCCGGTTTTAAGTTCTGTGCTTCACAAAATTCCAGGAATTTCTTAAGCCAGACAACGTCGTCAACTCCGCAGATTGCCGGTCCGCCTGTCAGAAAGCGGCCGTCAGTCTTTTTTACCGCATAAAAGGTTTCCTGAAACATTCGAAAATATTCTTCTCTGTCTGCGTCTTTCCAGAAACCGGGAAGATTTGGCTCGTTCCATACCTCTACCGGCCAGGTCACTACCTCTTCCCTTCCATAACGCTCCATCAGGTGTAAAAGAACAGCCTGTACCAGACCGGACCATGCCTCATAGCTTTTGGGCGGAGTGACATTTCCTTTCCAGTAAAACACGGTTTGATCACCGGAAGCCATCTTATAAGGCATAAAACCCAGCTCTAAAAACGGTTTAATCCCCAGCTTCTGATAAGCATCCATGACCATATCTAAATATGTAAAATTATATTCCACCCTGATGCTGCCTGACTCATCTGTATATTCCTGATAAATCCCCATATCATCACAAAAGATCCCATGCCCCCTGATATGGCTGAAACCAATCTGTTCCTGCACCAGCTTTAACTGTTCCTGATACTGCTGCTGCAGTGCCAGCCCCATCCGCCCGGTTCCGACACAGTAATCTGCGTGATTCTTAAAACTGCATTCTGTTTCATTTCCTATCTGGTAACTGATTTGCTTTTCCATTTAATTCCCCTTCCCCTTTATATGGTCTGCTTAAAGCGTTTCTATATTATAACATTTTTTACACTGGAAAAGAATGTAAAATCCATAAAAAGGAGCTTATTCACAGATTGAATCAGGAATAAGCTCTTATCATTGTTCTTTATTGCTCCTTTTCAGGAAGCGGAGGCGGTGCAACGAAATTTTCAGGAATGGCTGGATCCCTCATGCCATAGACCCGGCTGTATTCCTTGGTCTCCTGATTCTTTACTGTTTCAGAGCGGTTCATTGACAAAAATTTGGTCAGCTCGTAGCAGTCCACCCAGATTTCATTGTTTCCTTCTTTCTGGCATTCATCAAAGATCAGCTGGAGACCGAAATGAAGATGAGGCTGGTTAATGTTATTGGTGTTTTCTGTCCTGCTGTATCCGGTACGCCCAAGATATCCTATGACATCTCCTGCGTTTACAATGCTGCCCTGTTTTAATGATTTGTGATAGGGATAATTTTTTCTTAAATGGGCGTAATAATAGTAGCGTTTCCCATTGAAACTGCGGATACCAAGCCTCCACCCGCCGTATTGATTCCACCCGATGGCTTCCACATAGCCGCTTTCCACCGCAATAACAGGAGTCCCGACCTGACCCATCATATCATGGCCTAAGTGCTGGCGTTTGAATCCGTAGGATCTGGCAGTTCCGAAATCGTCAAAATCATTGTATGGATATCCTTTGGCAATGGGGGAATAGCCTTTTAAGCCGTATTTGGTTACCCAGACCTTATCGGGGTTTACGGAACCATCCGGAAGTAAGTCTGGTGTGGCGTAGAGCGGGGCATTGGCAGAAGGAATCTGAATCTCATATTGTCCTACCAGACCGTCTAACACGGCTCCATAGGCTTCCCTGTAATAAGTATAGTACTTCATTTTGCCTGTCAGCTCTTCCATGGTTTTACCTGAGAGAAGCTGTTCAGCCAGTGAGTCTAGATCTTTGCTGGAATATCTGGAGAAGTCCCCTCCATATCTGGCTCCCAGATAGGCAAGCAAATCCACCCAGTTTAAATGAACTTCAGACTGGCAGGTGTTGACATCATAGCGGAAGGCTTCCTGCATAGCTCTTGCAGTTACATTAAAATCCACCCATTTAATATACTTTTTTGCTTCCGAAGAACTGGCTTTTTCTTCCTGGTTCACGACTGGAAATGAAAATCTGCCGTTGGGAGATATAAAAAAAAGAGAGACTAAAAGAAACGTAAGAATGATTACTTCTATGTAAATAATCAGATGATGCCGTGCCGCTGGGAAAGATGTAAAACTCTTTTTGAAAATGTTCATAAGAATTCTCCTTGTCATTCCATGAAAGATGCATGTGAAAAGGGAAAGCAGCTTTCTTTGGCTTTCCCATATATGATATGCGAAAAGAATGGAATTTATGACGGATAATGCGGAAAGTGGGTCAGTGTTGGAAAAAGGAAATGCTGAACTAAAAAATCGGAACGGTGCGAAAGCCGTTCCGATTTATATTTTAATAACAATTGTAGCATCCCATTTTACAGATACTCGTCACAACCGCCCTGACCTTATCATGTTCTTTGCAAAAGGGTTTAAAAATGCACACCATAGTGATTGCATTCTGAGGAGGTCTGGTCATAATCGTGGAGTTGCAGATAAATCGGAAGTTGACACCCCTGGCTTCCTGTGTTGCCACCAGATAGGGCTTATAGGTAGTGCCGCGTAAATCCCTGGTGGCCTCATAGAAAATAGCCAGGTCTCTGCAGTCGACATCACGGTAAGGGGTAAAGCCGCCGGGGCAAAACATATGAGAAACTCCTTTGCTTTTTCTATTGTTATATCATATGCAGCACCGGGGACGAGCGTGAGTTTTTTTTAGCTTTTTATCAGGAAAGTTCAATGATTTCCCTGTCTTCCGGAATAAGAAGTTCTCCGGAAAAGAGGGGGCTTCCTTCGGTGGTATAAAGCTCTTTTCTGTTTTCTAAATTTTTGTCTTCTGTATGCCACAGAATTAAATGGTCCGCCTTTAATTCTTCCCCGACCCGGCAGGCATCAGCAACTGTACTGTGATGCTTTTCGTAAGGTTTAAAAACTTCCCGGTCTCTGTAAAGGCAGAATGTTTCGTGAAGCAGCCAGCTGCTTCCTGTAACAAATCCGGCGTATTGGGGGTTATAGGGCTCATCGCCGCAAAAGGATAAGCGTTTACCATTATTAAGAACTGTGGTGAATCCGTACTGCTCTGCTTTTGTGGAATGAATATCAAAAAAGGTAATATCATATCCAAGTATGGATCTGGTTTCTCCGTCTTCTACCGGAATTAAATGAATCCTGGTTCCGATCAGTTCATAAAATTTTTTCTGCAGAGTCAGACGGCATAGTGTGTCGATTACTGAAACCAGATTTTTATGACTGTAAATATTTAAGTCCCCTTCGTAATTCCCGGATTTGATTCTGGTTCCGATAAAACGAACCATCCAGATGATGCCCAGAATGTGATCGGTATGTTCATGAGTTGCAAATATGTGATGGATATGAGTCAGATCCACTTCCATATCATTTAATATCGAGAGGATTCCGTTGCCGCCTCCGGCGTCAATCATAAAATAATCCTCGTCTTTTTTTATGGCAAAGCAGGTATTATAGCATCTGGTGGCAGCGGCGTTGCCAGTTCCGAAAACGTATAATTGTTCCATATGTATCTCCTTATAGTTGCGGGTGTTCCCGGTTTCACGTTCAAAGCCTGACGCATTATGAAAGACAGGCAGGCGAAAGGGGTTTAAAATTGACGTTTTTTATGATACTATAAAATTCAAGGCAATGCAACCGTGTCAAAAAAAGGGAGAATGTATTTATGAAAGATTTGGCTTATTTAAAGCTTATGGCAAGGGAATATCCCACCATCCGGGCAGCCTCCAGTGAGATTATTAATCTGACTGCCATTCAGGGACTTCCCAAGGGTACAGAGTACTTTTTCAGTGACTTACATGGGGAACATGAGGCATTTATTCATCTGCTCAAGAGCGCTTCCGGTGTGATCCGGGAAAAGATATCAGAAACGTTCAGTCATATCATTCCGGAGAAGGAGGAGGTAGAGTTAGCAAACTTAATCTACTATCCGGAACGCATTATGAATCAGCTGGAGCTTAGCGGACAGGCAGATGATGACTGGCAGAGAGTGACGATTTACCGTCTGGTGCAGATCTGCAAGGTAGTATCTTCAAAATACACCAGATCCAAGGTCAGAAAAAAGATGCCTCCGGAATTTGCCTATATCATAGACGAACTTCTTCATGTTGATTATAACGATGACAATAAAAGGGTATACTACAGCGAAATCATAAGGTCGATTATTGATATCCGCATTGGAGATAAATTTATCATAGCTCTTTGTGAGCTGATTCAGAATTTAACAATTGACTGCCTTCATATCATTGGAGATATTTTTGACCGGGGACCGAGAGCGGATATGATTATGAATGAACTCCTGCAGTTTCACGATGTGGACATTCAGTGGGGAAACCATGATATATCCTGGATGGGAGCAGCAACCGGCAATCTTGCATGTATCTGCAATGTTTTAAGAATCGCCATCAGCTACAACAGCTTTGATGTTCTGGAGGATGGTTATGGCATTAATTTAAGACCGCTTTCCATGTTTGCGGCAAGAGTATACCGCAATGATCCGTGCGAGCGTTTTTCTCCCCAGATTCTTGATGAAAATATTTACGATGCTGTGGATCCGGGCTTGGCAGCCAAGATGCATAAGGCAATTGCTGTAATTCAGTTTAAAGTAGAGGGGCAGATTATAAAGCGCCATCCGGAATATGAAATGAATGACAGAATTTTATTGGAATCCATCGATTACGGGAAGGGAACCGTAACTGTGGAAGGAAAAGAGTATCCGCTTCTTGATGCTTCCTTCCCGACCATTGATCCAGAAAATCCGCTGGCATTGAATGAAGAAGAAGAAGAGCTTTTAAGAACTCTGCAGCTGTCATTTCTGCACAATGAGCTGCTTCACCGCCATGTCCGCTTCCTTTATTCTCATGGAAGCATGTATAAGTGCTATAACTCCAATCTTCTATATCATGGCTGTATCCCCATGCGGGAAGATGGTACGTTTGAGGAACTTCTGATGGAAGATTCCTCCTATTCCGGGAAAGCGCTCATGGATTATGTCGATAATAAGGTCCAGAATGCCTATTTTCTTCCGGAGCATTCGTTCGAGAGCAGGGATGCCAGAGATTTTATGTGGTATCTATGGTGCGGAGCCAAGTCTCCGGTATATGGAAAAGGAAAGATGACGACGTTTGAACATTATTTTATTGAGGATCATCAGACGCACATGGAGCCGATGAATCCATATTACCGATTGAGTATAAAGGAAGAATACTGCGAAAATATATTAAAAGAATTTGGACTTTGGGGAGAGAGCGCCCATATTATTAACGGCCATGTTCCGGTTAAGATAAAAGAAGGGGAATCTCCGGTAAAAGCAGGAGGAAGGCTGTTTCTTATAGACGGCGGGCTGTCGAAGGCATATCAGTCAAAAACAGGAATTGCAGGCTATACGCTGATTTATAATTCCAACCACCTGGCTTTAGCCGAACATAAGCCCTTTGATCCGGATAAGGAGAGTACACCAAAGGTTTCGGTAGTTGAGAACATGAAACACAGGGTGATGGTCGCCGACACGGATAAGGGAACAGAACTGACCGGAAGAATTGAGGATTTAAAGGAGCTGGTGGCAGCTTACAGGGAGGGAATCATAAAAGAACGGGTAGAGTAGTCTGGCACATTATGAAAAATTAATATTTTTTTCAGATAAGATTTCTTTACGGAACCCCTGTCAAATGGTAGAATAGTCGAAAGTTACTTACTTTATTGAAGGAGGCTCAGATGAGCAGACAGGAATTTTTACAACGTTTAAGGGATACCCTGACAGGGGAAGTTTCCGGCAGCGTGATTGAAGAAAATATCAGATATTACGAAGAATATATCCGTGGAGAAGTTTTAAAGGGCTCTTCGGAAGAAGCTGTTACCGAAGCGATCGGAGACCCGAGACTGATTGCCAAGACGATTATAGAGGCCAGTGAGAATGCAAAAGAAAGCAGCGGCGGCAGTTTTTACAGCTCCTTTTCCGGAAAGGATCAGAATGTTTATGAGGAACCCCGGCAGGAGAGACGGGGAATGCACTATTATGATTTAAGCAAATGGTATTGGAAGCTCCTTGGAGTTGTTGCAATTATTCTTTTTTTCTTTCTTGCTGCAACAATCGTTACCGGTATTTTCAGCCTTCTGGCGCCTCTGATGGGACCGCTGCTTTTAGTTGGACTTCTTTACTGGTTTATAAAAGGATTGAAACGATAATGTCACTATTATGTAACAATATAAATGGAATATATTACAAAACTGTAACGGCATTTATGACTTTGAATGGTCATAAATGCCGTTTTTACTTGACAAATACTGAAAGAGAGGATATAATTCCAAATGTAACAATTATGTAATATTTAAGTCAAATATTTGCGGCGGGAATTATCATACGCAGACAGGAGATTCAATATGAAATTCAGAATGTGGAAGGTCATGGGACTTTTAGGACTTTTAACTACTTTAAATTTAAGCTTTCAGACAGAGGCGAAGGCTGCTGAGATCACAGTAGAAACCAGTACAACACTCTATGCCAGACTGGACAAGCCTGTATCTGTCAGATCAACTGCAGGGGATAATGGAGCAGTTGTGACCGCTGCGTTGGAAGGACAGACCTGTGAGGTGGTTGAACCTGAAAAGGATGGCTGGCTGAAGGTGAAAGTGCCTGAGGGCGATGGATACATACGGAGTGACTCTGCGACACTGATTGAAAAGACACAGGAAAAGGTAGACCAGTCTGCCATGGAACGCAAAGAGGTTGTGGACTATGCTCTTCAGTTCGTGGGAGGACGTTATGTATACGGCGGTGTAAATCCCAATACAGGTGTGGACTGTTCCGGTTTTACCAGATATGTGCTGAAAAAGTCTGCAGATATTGAGTTAGATCACAGTTCCAGGTCACAGTCAGGGGTAGGAAAGAACATAAGTTACGAACAGGCCCGTCCCGGAGATCTGGTATTTTATGGAAAAAACGGATCCATCAATCATGTGGCTCTATATATGGGTGACGGTAAGGTAGTCCATGCATCCACCGAAAAAACAGGAATTATCGTAACAAACGTCATGTATCGCAAACCTGTGAAATTTGTCAGTGTTTTAAACTAATATAATTTTAAATTCGTGCAGTTTTAAATAATACTTG
>JAEWPQ010000244.1 GCA_023460575.1 Bacillota bacterium | reverse complement strand
AATCAGGGAAAGACTGGCGGCAAAAAGAGCAACATTTCCTTTTGTAAAACTATTTTGGAATTCAGAATTATACTTACGGTCTCCCCATAAAGGTGTTCCATGACCTGCCATCTGTACACGGATCTGGTGGTGCCGTCCGGTCTTCAGCTGTATCTTTAGAAGACTCAGTTCACTGCCATCCAAATTAATGCAATCCACAATCCAATAATCCAGTTCTGCAGGTTTTGCACTTTTTATCCCCTTTTCCACAATTTTGGAAGAATTATTTTTACCGTCTTTCCACAAATAATCCACGTAGGTGCCAAAGTTATCCACAGGTTTTCCACAAACAACTGCATAATAAATTTTCTCCATCTGATGCTCAGAAACCTGTCTGCTTAAAGCCTCAGCGGCTATTGGGGATTTTGCATAGATCATTATTCCCCCAACCGGCTTGTCCAGTCTGTGGATAACTCCCACATATGGCTCCCCCTTCTTTGTGGATTGTGTGTTGATATGTTTCTTTATTTCACTAACCATATCCGGTTCAAAAGTCTTTCCCGACTGAGACTCAATTCCTGCCGGTTTTTCAACCACAAGAATCTCATCATCTTCAAATAATATATTAAGTTTCATCTGTCTGCTGCTCCTCTTTTTCCCACTGATCCATCATAGCCTTTACAGAGCGGCTCATCTCTCTGCTAAAATCACTATTCCATTTGCGGCTGCAGAATGCCCGGATCCACCGTTCAAAATCTTCGCTCCTGTCAGTGACTTTATTTAATTCACGCTCATATGTTTCCGGCTCCATCCGGCGGTAAGAATTTTCATATACTACCGCTTCCGGCCTTAGTCTTTTCGGCTTTACTCTGTCTTTTTGCTGCTGAACTGGATAACCAAAAACTACCATTGCCGCAGGCACCGCATACCTGGGAAGAGAAAATAATTTCCGGTGAGTTTCATATTGTTCTAATATATCCCCAATATAACAGGAGCCGATTCCCATGGATTCTGCTGCAACCACCGCATTCTGGGCCGCTATTAACGCATCGTCAGATGCCAGCATAAAATCTCCCATACCAGGTGCCCTGACTGTTTCCTCATACTTGCAAAACAGGTCATACCATTTTTGATAATCCGCCACAAACACAAGTACCATGGGAGCCTGGGCAATAAATGGCTGATTGTCACAGGTCACAGACAATTTCTTTTTTAATTCCGGATCCGTCACATTGATAATGGAATATAAAGTCATATTGCCTGCAGTAGGTGCCTGCAGGGCCGCTTCAATGATTGCTGCCTTTTTTTCCTGCTCAATCTGCATCTCTTCATAAACACGGACAGACTTTCTCTCCATCAGTTCCTTCACCGTTTCGTTCATTCCATTATTCCTCTCTTTTCATAACTTTTGTTTCATTGATTATATTTCATACTGCAAATAATAGCAATGAAGATTTTTGCTTTGAAACTCAAAAAATACTTGCATTCTTTTTTGCAAAAGTGTATAGTATATAAAAAGACATAACATAGTTTTAATTACTACGTCACAAGTTTTTAATTCTCATGCAAGGAGGTTTCATAATGAACATAAAAATTAAAGATCCAGTCAGTGCAGGCACTCATTTTATTGCCATGCTTCTGGCCCTGATTGCAGCAACTCCCCTGCTTATCAAAGCTTCTGCAGACGGAGAACTTCATCTGGCATCCCTCGCGGTGTTCAGTATCAGCATGGTTCTTCTCTATGCCGCCAGCACCATCTATCATACCCTTGATATTTCGCCAAAGATTAATAAGCTGTTGAAAAAATTAGATCACATGATGATATTTATCCTGATTGCGGGAACCTACACTCCGGTCTGTTTAATTGTTCTGGGTGATAAAACCGGTCTGGGCCTCCTTGCTCTTGTCTGGGGAATCGCCATATTAGGGATGGTAATCAAAGCATTCTTCGTGATGTGCCCAAGATGGTTTTCCTCCGTAATTTATATTGCCATGGGCTGGATCTGCGTCCTGGCTTTCCGTAAGATCGTTTTAGCACTGCCTCCTGCTGCCTTTATCTGGCTTTTGGCAGGCGGCCTGATCTATACTGTCGGAGGCGTCATCTATGCATTAAAGCTTCCTCTGTTTCAGTCCAGGCATAAAAGTTTCGGCAACCACGAACTTTTCCATCTGTTTGTAATGGGCGGAAGCTTATGCCATTACATCCTCATGTATCAATTCGTAGCCTGACAAAAAAGAAGACTGAACGCATCCTGCATGCTCATCAGTCTTCTTTTTTGTCTATTCCTTAATATAAGAACAGCAATAATCCGTTACTTCATCAGTTGAAACTTTAAATTTACTGTTTGCGGGTACTGTAAAAGAGTGACCAGCCTCATAAATTTCCCACTTATCACGATCTGGCAGCAGCGCCTCCAGCTTGCCCGCAAGAACTTCCATCAATTCCTGATCTTCAGTACCAAACTCATATTCTCCTGGCAAAATGATTCCAAGGGTTTTCCTGGTTCCGTCCTCAAACAAAACCGTACGGCTCGTTACCTTACCGCCATGATAGATATTCGCTTTCTTAATTACTGTAACGCGTTCAAACTGATCCATCCCAGATTCCTCCGTCAATATACTGTTTCCTAAGGTGTGATAATTTAATATACTAAAGTAAGAAAGCGAAAAAGTCAATCCTGACTTTCGGATTCTTTTATAAGAAACAGCTTGTCCTTTCTGGATAGCTTCTTTATCTGCACTTCACGGCGCATAGCCTCTTCCTTCGTTGGATAAGCTTCATAATAGACCAGTTCCACCGGTCTTCTTGTCTTTGTATATTTGGCACCCTTTCCCTGGTTATGGGCTTCGATTCTTTTTTCCAGATGGTTTGTCCAACCGCAGTATAGAGTATTATCTGCGCATTTAACCAAATAAGTATAATTCATTTTTATTCTCCATTTGTAAATATGATGCTATGTAAACGGTAATAACGCCTTGCAATCGCGTCACTACCGCCCAGGCTAACCTGTCATCTATCTTAAGCACCAGCTGGATGCGTTATGGCGCCGTCGATGGTTGAACAAAGCTTAAGCTA
>JAEWPQ010000243.1 GCA_023460575.1 Bacillota bacterium | reverse complement strand
ATCTGGTAGGCCTTTTTTGCATATTCCAGATCGCCATATCTGGCTTCCTCCGGAAACGTATTGGTATTCAGCCAGTCTAACAGCTCTAAATCCATGGACAGTCCGCGGAATGAATATTGCGGTGCATGAATATGAAGATCGACTAGTCCCGGTATAATCAGCTTATCGTCACAGTCAATTACCAAAAAAGCCTTAAACTGCTCCGGTATGCTGCGAAATACTCCGGCTGACTTCCCATTCTGGCATATTAAAAAACCCTGTTCCACCGTTATTAACGTATGAACATCCTCACTATAGCAAATGTTTCCTTTTAGTATAAAATTTCTATCACCGATCATAGAACCTCCTGTTCCGCACAAACAAAAATACGGCAGCCAAATTGCAACGTTCCTAAAAACCAAGCAATAAAAAACTACCGTTCCCTTTTGTCGCTCCAAACGTGAACAAAAATAGCACAGCTAAAAAAGCCGCCTTCCCATCACGAGGAAACTTATAGACAACTATTACGGTAGTTGGTAGAAACACTTCCAATTATGAGCATATATAAGTTTCTTTGAATACTGATACTTAACAAATTTTGTGACCTCTGACAGGTTGACTATAACATATTGTAAAACTATTTGTCAATGCCAATTTTGTTTTAAATCATTTGTCATAATATGCTGTCTTTTTAGTGCTTATATCATATTTTTCCGACTATTTTCTTGTATGAATGATAAATTTAAATATCAAATAAAATACTCCCCTACAGATTCCCATCTAAGACCGTTTTCTTCCATCCATTTGCTTACGTCTCCCTCCCAGGAAACCGGCATCGACCAGGAAAGTCCGCAGCCCGCTTTTATTTCCCTGGGTACCGGAATGATCCTTCCCGGAATATTTTCTTTCATACACGCGGTCTCCATGGCAATCGCTTCCGTAACCGTATGAAATGTCACTACAGTCTTTAACTCTTTCTGCCTCATGATATCTCCTGTCCCCATCTGCTCAGTTCTCCGACCGCCTTTACCGCCTGATCAATTTCCTCTTCTGTATTGAAATGGGACATGGAAAAACGAACTGCTCCCTGCTTTACGGTTCCAAGTGCCTGGTGCATCAGGGGAGCACAATGAGCGCCTGCCCTGGCATAGATATCATAAGAAACCGCCAGTTCGTCTGCAACCTGGCCAGAATCTAAATCTCCAATATTTAAAGCTACGACCGACGCCCGCTCATCAAGACTCTTCTGGGAAAAATCACCGTAGATGGAAACTCCGGGAATATCCTTCACCCCTTCATAAAACCGTCTCATCAGAAGCTGTTCCCGTTTACGGATGAACTCTATCCCCGTCCGGTCAATATAGAGAAGCGCTGCATGAAGACCCGCAATGCCATGGCAGTTTAATGTTCCGGCTTCCAGACGCTCCGGCATCTGCTCCGGCTGTGTCTTTAAGAAACTCTGGGTCCCGCTTCCACCTACGATTAAAGGCTGAATGTCTACCCCTTCCCTTACGCAGATTCCTCCGGTTCCCTGTGGACCCAAAAGCCCCTTGTGTCCGGTGAAGCAGACAACATCAATTCCCATTTTCTCCATATCAATGTCAAACACTCCGGCTGTCTGTGAGGCATCCAAAATGAAAAGAACTCCGTGTTTATTGCAAATTCTTCCTATTGTCTCCAGGTCATTCCTGTTTCCAGTCAAATTAGAAGCATGGGTACAAATCAAAGCTCTCGTATTGCTCTTAACTGCAGTCTCAAGATCTTCCCAGCGTATGCAGCCATTTTTATCTGCCGGCAAAATAGTAAGTTCTGTCCCCTTTTCTTCCATACGGTAAAGAGGGCGGAGTACGGAATTATGCTCCATCATGGTTGTAATCACATGATCGCCCGGGCGGATAATTCCTTCAATTGCCAGGTTTAAGCTCTCTGTTGAATTGGCTGTAAATGCCACCTGGTCTGGATTTTTTGCATGAAACAGCCGGGAAATCAGACTCCGGGTATCATAAATCATTCTGGCTGCATCAAGGGATGCGCCGTAAATTCCTCTGCCGGGATTCCCCATGGTAAGCATGGCGTCAGCTACCGCCAGCCTCACTTCCTCCGGTTTTTGCAGGGAAGTGGCTGCATTATCCAGATAAATCATAAATGATTCCTCAGCTTTACCGGCTTTTCCTGCTTCTTCGTAACTCTGCCGATCATCCGGCATGTAGTTTCCATACCCACTCGTGCAAAATCCTCCATAATCCTCTCTCCGTCTTCTCTGGATACACTGATAAGCAGCCCTCCTGAGGTCTGGGGATCACAGAATATATCAATCATATATTCCTCTGTATCTGCGTAATCCACACGTTCGCTGGTATAGGAACGGTTTTTATACGCCCCTTCCGGCACCAGTCCCATTCTTGCAAGCTCAAAAGCTTCCTTCTGAACCGGAAGATCACTCACAGAAAATTCCAGAGTGACCCCGCTGCCTTCAGCCATCTCAACGGAATGGCCTGCCAGACCAAAACCGGTCACATCGGTGCAGCTGTGTACCTCATATTGTTCAATGACCTGCTTGGCTTTACGGTTTAAGGAAGTCATGACCTTTATCACTTCTTCTTTTGCTTCCTGTGATGCTAAATCAGCCTTTACAGCAGTATTAACGATTCCGGTTCCCAGTGGTTTTGTGAGAATTAAAACATCCCCAGGCTGGGCTTCGCAGTTTTTAAAAACCTTATCCGGATGGACAAACCCGGTCACACTAAGTCCATACTTTGGTTCCTCATCCTGAATGGAATGACCTCCTGCCAGTACTGCCCCTGCTTCTAAAACCTTTGACGCGCCGCCTTCTAATATCCTGCCCAGAATAGCGGGATTTAAGCAGTTCGGCCACGCTACAATATTTAAAGCAACCTTCGGCTCTCCCCCCATGGCGTAAATATCACTGAGCGCATTGGCAGCAGCTATCTGGCCGAATGTAAAGGGATCATCAACCACAGGTGTGAAAAAATCCAGAGTCTGAATCAGTGCAAGATCGTCATTTACCTTGTAAATCGCTCCATCATCAGATGTTTCAATCCCAACCAGAAGACTGGGATCCTGAAACTTTGGTAAATGCTCCAGGATCCCAGCCAGTGTACCTGGACCGATTTTCGCGGCACAGCCGGCTGTTTTCGTCATTTGGGTCAATCTTACTTCACTGTCAGGTATCATATTGTTCCATCTCCATTCTATACAATATTATGTTCCGTTTATTACAACTTCTTTTTTCAGTGCGAAGGAATAAATAATCATCTCTTTTACTTTTTTCCCTGTGATCTGTTCCAGAGCCCGTCTGTAATACTCCATCTGGATTCCATAACGGTCAAAAAGAATGGATTCTTCCCCTTTTCTTAAAAAATCCGTCTTATAATCCACTAAAACCAGCTGCCCTTCTTCTTCCATATAGGCATCAATAATTCCCTGTATGAGAATTCGTTCATCAGAATCAGCCACATCCATCTCCCTGGCCGGTATTCCGATCACAAACTGCTGTTCCCGTTTTAACAGCCCTTTCTCCTGGGCTGCTGCCAGACGCCTTCCTAAAGATGAGTTTATAAATGCGAAAAGCTGGGATTTTGACAGAAGAGCAAAGCTTTCCTCATTCAGCCGTCCATCCTCTTTTAATTCCTCCAGTGCAGCAGCCAAATCCTCTCCTGTCTTCACCCTGGAAAAATCCAGAAGCTCCAGAGCACGGTGATAAGCGGTACCCCGGCGGACACCCCCTGACTTTTCTTCTTCTATTTCTTCTCTTAAAAAAGCAGGAATTGTGGGAAGAAAATCGCTCTCCTCTTCATCCAGAAACTGCCCCTGCTTTTTCAGTTCAGAAACCGTCAGCTTGGTGTGGAGTCTTATGTCCTCTTCATAAGGATAAAGATAGGAAAGTGCCTCTTTTAAGCCTCTTTCGAATTTCTGGTCATAGCTTTTTTTTGTATCCAGTCTCAGAAAACTTTCTTTCGTCAGTTTCTTACTCACCTGACGGTTCATCTCACCCATAACCAGACCGGTCACCGTCAGTTCCTTCATAATCAGATTCCCCGTATCCTGCCCATCCTCTGACAGAATACCTTCCGGTGAATATTTACCGGACAGACTCATAAGCAGCCAGTCTAAATAAGAATCTGCCCCGGAAAGGAAGGAAAACGGGATCTGATTCTGAGCTCTCATAACAGCAGCGTAACGCTCAAATTTTTTATCCAGATAGCGGTCCAGCCCTGTCATAATCAGCTTTTCCTTTGCTCTTGTCATGGCAACATAAAGCACGCGAAGTTCCTCTCCAAGCGCGCTTAGTTCTGTCTTTCTCTTTAAAACGTGTTTTTTTAAGGTAGGTGCCTTGATCCGCTTTTCTAAATCTATGTAATCTGTACCGATTCCCAGGTCAGGGTCAATAAGAAGCTTTCCATAGGCATCCTGTTTATTGAATTTTTTTCCCATTCCAGCCAGAAATACAACCGGAAACTCCAGTCCCTTGCTCTTATGGATGCTCATGACGCGTACCGTATTCTCTTCGCCCAGAAGGGAGGCTTCTCCAAAATCCGTATCATATTTTTTCAGATTTTCGATATACCGGATAAAATGAAACAGCCCTCTGTAGCTGGTCTGCTCATAGGCTGCCGCCTTTTCCACAAGCATGGAAAGATTGGCCCTTCGGACTTCTCCTCCAGGCATGGCGGAAACATAGTCGTAATAACCGGTTCCCTCATAGATATCATAGAGAAGTTCATGAATGGAAAGATAAGCGGCTTTTTCCCTGTACTTAGAAAGCTGTTCAGAAAATGCTGCCAGCTTTTCAAAAAGTTCAGGGGCGGTTTCATCTTCCTTTTCTTCATACTCCTTTAAATAGTGCTGCCACGCACCATAGATCCCACGGTCCTGCCCCTTTTTATCAGCATTTTTCCAAACAGCCATGAGGTGGGCCATCTCCTTGTCGTCAATCCCTGCAACAGGGGATTTAAAAACTGCAGCCAGCGGGATGTCCTGCATGGGATTGTCAATAATGTTAAGCATAGAAAGAACCGTCTCCACTTCTGCTGCAGAAAAATACCCTGTTTTTCGTTCTGCGTGGGCAGGAATCCCCTCATTCATCAAAATATTGACAAATTCCTCCGCCCATCCGCTTAAGCTTCTTAGTAAGATAACGATATCACAGTATTGACATACCCGGTATCCCCCTGTCTGTCCCAGATTTTTATCCCAGATGAGAAGTCCCCCGTCAGGATCCGTTAGTTCCCTGATTTTTGAGACAATTACCTTCGCCTCCGCTTCCCTGCTGGTATAATCTGCGGTATCTTCATCAAGCTGCTTCAGCTGTTCTGAAGAGCCATGAATGAGAAGGAGCTCTGTCTTCTCCCCTACCCGGCCTTCTGAATCGCAAAAGGCAGCTCCTGGGTGAAGTGCCGTCTCTTTTGTATAACGGATATTACCCAGATTTTTAGTCATAATCTGATAAAAAACTTCATTAATACTGGTTAATACCGAATCTCTGCTCCGGAAATTCTGGTGCAGCTCAATCTTCTGATAACTTCCTTCCTCGCTGGAATACCTCTGGTACTTATCTAAGAACAACTGAGGTCTTGCCAGACGGAACTGGTAGATACTCTGCTTCACATCTCCTACCATGAAAACATTGGGACTGCCAAACCGCTCTCTTGAAATGCTGTTGATCAGCGCTTCCTGTACCTCGTTGCTGTCCTGATATTCATCCACCAGGATCTCCTCAAACTGGCGGCTGAATTCGTCAGCCGCTTCCGTCGGGACTCTTAAACCGTCTTCATCCTTTAAAAGAATCTGAAGAGCATAATGCTCCAGATCATTAAAATCCACCAGATTGCGTTCCTTCTTTTTTTCCTGATATCTGCGGGAATATTCCTCTGCAAGATGAAGAAGCATGAAAACCGCGTCTTTCGTCCCTTCCATATCCGCTCCCACTTCTTCGGGAGATTCAAAACAGTATAAATCGCAGAGCTTTCCAACGCCCTTTTTTACTCTGTCCCTGGCCGCGGTTACAGCGGCTTTTTTCTCCGGATCAATGTCTTTGCTTCGTATGGAAGCAAGTCTGGCAAAAGATACCTCTTTTAACCGACCGTTTAAAGTCTCGTAATCTCCTGCTTCCCCAAGGGATTTTAACATGGCTGCGTCACTGGCCAGCATGGGAAGATATGCCTCCGGCCCGTTTTCCTCCTGGCAGATGTTAATGGCTGCCTCTGTCTGGATCAGGAGTTCCTCCAGCAAAAGAGCGGCATCTTCCATCAAAAATCTCATCCATGCAGTATCCTTCATATGGTTTAAATCACAGGATTCAAGCTCTTTCCTGCAGTTGTTTAACCATTCCTCCGGCCATGGATTGCTTTGGGAGAAACGGTATACCTGCATGATAAAATCTTCAATTCCGCGGTCCGTCTTGCCTGTAGCATACGTCTCCACAAAACATTCGAAGGAAGGATCCTTTGATTCGTAGAACTCCTCTAACATCTCCTTCATCACATCTCCCCGAAGAAGAATCAATTCTCCTTCATCTCCCACACGGAAAGCAGGATCAATGTCTAACCGGCTGTAATGCTCTCTGATAATCCCCAGACAGAAACTGTCTATGGTCGTAATCTGGGCGTAGGGAATCATGGCTGCCTGCATCTGAAGATGATCGTTATCCGGCTGTTCCATCAGCTTCTCATCCACCGCCTTTAAAACCCGCTCCCGCATCTCATCTGCGGCAGCCTTTGTAAACGTCATGACCAGAAGCTGGTCTATTTTAAGGGGATTTTCTCCCTCTGTAATCATTCGGATGATGCGTTCCACCAGAACAGCCGTTTTACCGCTTCCCGCTGCTGCCGATACCAGGAGATTCCTGTTCCTGCTTTCAATGACTGCCTTCTGTTCCTCTGTCCAGGTGATTGCCATGCTCTTCTCCTTCCTCCGTTTCTCCTTCAATAACCGGCCATATTTCCTCAGATTTTAAGGCCTTGAACTTCTTAAAACCATACCCCTGCGTCTTTAAATCAAACCCGCATACAGCATGGTAGGGGCAGTAATCGCAGGCTGTTTTATTCCCTTGTTTATAAGGGTTTACATCAATAATCCCATCTAAGATTTCCCGTCCTTCTGTTTTCAGTCTTTCCCGGACGTACTGCCGTAAAGCGGAAAAACGATTTCCTCCTGCTACTGATGACCGTGCTTCCTGAATGATTCCATTCTTTATGGCAACCGGTATCACATCGGATTCTGTCTCTATCTCATGATCCAGATGGTTGATGGCATTTAAATCTGTGTTAACAAGCCCATTCATGCGAAGCTGTTTTAAGATCCGGCCTGATATCTCCTCCTCCGTCATCTCACCGTCTTTGTCCACAACCGGATCGTTGATGTTGTAATAGAAAATACCTGCAGGAACGACCTGCTTATCCGGTCTTTTTCGCTCTTCCATCTCCAGTGCCGCATCCATATAGACCACCAGCTGCAGCTGCAGACCATAGTAGAGCGAGGTTAAATCAAATGCCGTGCTTCCGGATTTGTAGTCAATGATCTTAACATAGACTGCCTCCTCATCCTCACATAAATCCATTCGGTCTATCCGCCCCTTTAAATGAACGGCTTCATCCTTTGATAAGGGGAGTCTCATCGCTTTTAAGTGATCGTCTGCAGAAAAGGATACTTCAAATCCCACAGGGGTAAAGTCCCCTTTTTTCAGCTGTTCGGACAATGCCCAGACCGTTCTGTCTGTGATCCGCTCTACTTTACCTGCGAGGTAAGCATTTCTGGCTGAGCTCTTTAAGACTGTATTGCCATATTCCTCCGTGACTCTGGTTACACATTCGTGCACCATAGTCTTACGTTCTTCCGCAGTCAGCGTCTTAAAATCCCGGCCCTCTTCCTTCATACTTGCAAACCATAAATCAATGGAATCATGGAACAGATTTCCGATATCCATGGCAGCCAGCTCATATTCCTGACGTTCCATCAGTTCCAGACCGTAATTTAAAAAATGGGCATATGCGCAGGAAGCATACTGTTCCATCCTGGTCACGCTGCCATTAATAACGGAACCGTAAAGAGCTCTTGCAGCTGCTTTTCCGATGCCCTTTTGCTGGTACACATAGAAAGCTGCTTCAATCAGCTGTCTTCCTTCCTCCTTATGGTCCTCAGATGCAAGAAAGGCTTTTAACAGCTCCAGAATCCGGCTGTCTCCTCCGTTCTTTCCATACTCCCTCATACCATCTGCCAGCTGGTTCTTCGCCTCACGGAAGGTCAGAGGAACACCTGCATTTTCCGGAGCCGATTCCTTTAATCCTGGAAACAGCTTCTTTAGTTCTCCGATTAAGGTAGAGGGGCGCATGCTCTTTCCGCTTCCATCCATGGCTGAATAAGATAACACCAGTTCTTTCTCCGGCTTAGTAAGTGCCAGGTACAGATAAAACCGCTGGCGAAAGCCTTCTTCCATGGAAGTAGGGGCCAGTTCTATGGCATGACCGGATAAAAATTCCCTTTCCCGGTCTGTAAATAAACTGCTTTTTTCCTTTTTTACGGGAACCAGTCCGTCATTGACTCCCACGAAGTAAAGTACCTTGATATGGTCCAGACGGGTTCTCGTAATATCTCCCACTACAACCCGGTCCACAGCAGCCGGAATCACGCCCACTTTAATCTCAGCAAACCCGGCATCCAGAATCTCCCCGTATTCTCTCCTGCTCACATGCTCCCCGCCCAGCAGTCCGGCAAGACGGTCAAATAAATCCATTACCAGCCCGTAAACCTGTCCATATTCCTTTGCAAGAGCGAATTCCCCCATATCCTGAAACTTTTTCTCAAAATCAAGCATCTTCTCTTCAATGCCCGTCTCCATTAAAAGTGCGGTCACTGCGGCAGTCATGGTCTTTACAGTGGAATCTTCTCTTTTAAATTCCTCACGCAGATGCTTAAGGGGGCCCATTACCTCATCCTTAAACTGGTTTAACTCCACAAGATTTAACTCCCTGGCTCCCTTATACCAGCCCTCAAATGCCGCATCCCATCTTTTAAAGCCCCGGATTCCCATGGCTATGACGTAATTTTCCAGTCTGTCTGCCTGATCCATATGATCCTGGGAAACAATCAGTCCGGTTCTTAAATAACGAAACACCGATTCATAGGTAAAATCCTTCTGAACAATCTCTATGGCAGCCCGGATCAGCTCCACCATGGGATTTTTTAATATACTTTTTTTATCATCCAGAAAATAAGGCACATGACTTAACTGAAACTGATGGATCATCTCGTTTGCGTAGTTTGATAAGTTCCCGGTTATTACCGCCATATCCCTGTACCGGAGTCCGTTCTTCCTGATGTTTTCTTCCATGGAGCGTATTACAAATGCGATCTCTTCCGACGGATTACGCGTCTGATACAGTTGAATGGATTCCGGCTGTCCTTTAAAGGATCTTCCTGTGTAGCGGTAGAGATTCTGTTCCAGAAAATCCAGAGAACAGGGAGCGCCATTTCCTTCCTTAAGAAAGCGGACTGCCGGATGATCGGAAAGAAGAATGTCCTTTTCCCGGCTGATACCCGTTTCCTTAGCCAGATCGTTCAGCTTTTTAATCATCTGGCGGCTCATGTAAAACAGCTCCTGTACCCCGGTTTTTCTGCTCATATTCTCTGCCGGATCCATGGTCACTGTAATCACAACCTTCCTGCTGTAACGGAAAAACAGTTCTAAAATCCGGTACTGGACAGGGGTAAAACCCGTATATCCGTCTAACGTGATGACACTGTTTTTAATCAGTTCCGACCTCGGAAGGACGTTACAGAGTACATCTAAAATCTCCTCCGATGTAATAAACTTACCTTCAATATACTCCTTAAAGCCCTGATAAACGACAGTAATATCCGACAGTTTCTGAGCCAGCACAGGGCTTACATTCTCAGGGATCTTATCCCCAAGCATCTCAGGAGTAATTCCATACTGGTAAAGTTCTGAAAGCATGGACTTAAGCTGGGAAATAAACCCTGCCTTTGATAAATGCTCTTTATAAAAAACCAGACTTTTTTTCTTATCTGCGGCTACCTTTCTGAGTACCATGGATTTTCCCATATCATCAAGAACCTGGGGATTCGTAACTGCCAGTTCCTCAAAGATCCGGTAGGCGAGACGCTTAAAGCTGACAATATCAATATTCATTACTCCAAAGCTTGGGTGCAGGGATACAATCTCCTTCTGGGTCTGCATGGTGAACTGCTCTGGCACAATGGCAAAATACTGGGTATCCGGTTCTTCCACCGACTGCCGGATCAATTCCGTATAAAGGCGGCGGGTCTTGCCGGAACCGGATCCGCCCAGAATAAATTGAAGGGACATACTTTTTCTTCCTTTCCCAAAACACATGTTTGTCTATTATATTAGCACAGTTTTCCTGTTACAACAATGAAATCTTAGGAATGAAATCCCCCAATCCCCTCATACATTGTAACAAAACTATACGGAGGGCTTCTGTCTTATGAGCTCAAAAACAAAAATTGTTGTTTTACGAATGAAAGAGATCATCTATACTGCGATCTTCGTTGGCCTTGGAATCCTCCTCATTACCCTGTTTTTAGTCATGTTCCGTCCGAAAAAGGATACTGTTCCCACTTCCGGAGATTCTGTGGACTATGTACCGGGTGTATATTCCTCTGCCATTACGCTGAATAGCCAGGATATCAATGTTGAGGTCACAGTTGATTCTAAGAAAATCACTTCCGTTACACTGGTTCCTTTAAGCGAGGCAGTTACCACAATGTATCCCCTTATGCAGCCCGCCATGGATAATTTATCTCCGCAGATTTTAAAGAACCAGACAACCAAAAACATTTCCTACCCGTCTGAATCCCGCTATACCTCCGGAGTCCTGTTAAAAGCGGTGGATCAGGCACTTACAAAAGCCCAGAAAACCGACTGAGACAGGGGATTGTGTTTTTTATTTCCAGACGGTATAATGAAAAATGATTACATAATTACTTAAACGAGGAAATTTTATGAAAGAGAATACGAGAAACAAAGACGAAGAGACGTCAAATCAGATTACAGAGGGAGTGATATGGAAGCAGCTTCTTCTGTTTTTCTTTCCAATTTTATTCGGAACATTTTTTCAGCAGCTCTACAATACAGCCGATGCTGTCATTGTAGGCAGATTTGTGGGAAAGGAAGCACTGGCTGCCGTAGGAGGTCCTACAGGAACCATCATCAATCTTTTCATCGGGTTCTTTATCGGGCTTTCCTCCGGCGCAGGCGTGATCATATCCCAGTTTTTCGGGGCCGGACAGAAAAAGCAGCTGAGCCAGGCAGTGCATACAGCCATGGCTTTTTCTGCTATCTGCGGCTTTTTTATCATGATCATCGGAATCGTTCTCGCTCCCTTTGCCTTAGAAGCCATGGATACTCCGGCTGACATTCTTCCCTATGGTGTTTTATACATGCGGATCTATTTTATCGGGGTGATTCCAAATCTGATTTACAATATGGGAGCAGGGATTTTAAGGGCAATCGGAGATTCCAGACGCCCCCTTTATTTTCTGATTGCCAGCTGTTTTACCAATATCATTTTAGATATTATCTTTGTGGTTTTCTGGAATATGGGCGTCATGGGGGCAGCCGTTGCTACAATCCTGTCACAGCTTCTCAGTGCGGTACTGGTTCTGACTGTTTTAATGCGTACCAGAGAGTCTTACCGGCTGATGCTTTCTTCTTTAACGTTTCATAAGGATATGCTGATACGGATTATCCGGATTGGATTTCCGGCAGGGCTGCAATCAGTCATGTACACTTCGTCAAATATAATTATTCAGTCAAGCGTAAATGCACTTGGAACTGATACAGTGGCTGCCTGGACCGCATACGGCAAGATAGATACTCTGTTCTGGATGATGATCAGTGCCTTTGGAATCTCCATAACCACATTTGTAGGGCAAAATTACGGTGCAAAGAAATTAGACAGGGTTTACAAGGGCATACGGGTCTGCCTTTTTATGTGCTTTCTTTCATCAATTGCATTAAGCTTCCTGCTTTACACATTCGGTAGTCTGGTATTCCTTTTATTTACTGCTGACGCAGCAGTTATTGCCAAGGGTACCCAGATTCTCCGGTACCTGGTTCCCACCTTTTTTACTTACGTCTGTGTGGAAATTTATTCCGGATCTCTGCGGGGAACCGGCGACTGCTGGATCCCGATGATCCTTACCAGCCTGGGAGTCTGTGTTCTCAGGATCGTGTGGATCTGTACTGCAGTGCCAATTCATCCGGCGATTGAGACTGTAGTATTTTGTTACCCTCTGACGTGGACAGTTACATCCATACTATTCATTATATACTTCCATTGGTTCAGCAAGCTAAAGAGAACAAGAGTAAAAAGAAAACCATGATTTTTTTTACATAGAAAAAAGGCGTAAACTCTTATATCCATGTGCATCCTTTCTGCACCTGCCAGAGTTTACGCCTCTTTCTATACTTTATAAAATTTCTCTGCAGAGTGCTTCTAATTTTATTGCAGCCATCTCTTCATCTGTACCTTCAATCATAAAAGTTACCTTTTCCCCGCATCTGACTCCCAGCGCCATTAATGCCATAAGCCTCTTACCATCGGCTGTCTGACCATTTCTCTCTATTATGATTGAACTCTCAAAAACAGAGATTTCCTTAACAAGCATACCGGCAGTTCTTGCATGAATTCCCAGCCGTTCTGTTACGATATATTCAAATTTTTTCATCTCTGGTTCCTCTCTAGCTAAAACAGCCAACTACTGCTTCTATAAAATCAATATAAGCATCACTCTCCAAAACTTTTACTGCATTTGGTTTATCGATCAATAATACAATTAAATTATCATATACATCGTGAAAGATTGCTCTTTCTTCCCTGCTGATGGCAAACATCATTACAATACTGACCGGTTTTTCATTCCACATAATCGGTTTTTTCTCATTCAGCAAAACAAACATACCGGTTTTATTGGCATTCATATGCATGGAATGGGGAACTGCAATATGCTCAAATGCCGTTGAGGACTGTTTTTCCCGCTCAAATATCTCATCGGCAAAATTTGCATTTACATAGCCTTCTTTCTCCATGGTATCGACCATGAATAAGATTGCGTCTTCCTTGTTCACAAATTCCTTATTCTTATAAAAAAAACGAGGATTTGAGATCTGCATCAAATGCTGTTTTAGTCTTGCTTTCTTTTTTCTCAGAATGATTTTTTCAATGGCAGAGCTGATATTTTTATAATCCTTTTCATTTAAAAAGGGAGTAATAATTACCGTTTCCATACGGATCAGCTCTGTTATGGGAATAGTGGAAATAATCAGATCAGTTTTATCCAGTTTCCTGATCTCGTCAAGAGAGGTTATGACTGTCTTTATTTCCACCTGTTCCTGGTAATGACTTTTAATTTCCTCCATCATTTTATTAGAAAAATCATAATATTGTGGAAATAAAATAACACAGCTGATTATCTTTCTTTTTGATTTCTGTGTTTCCAGATTTCCGCCGATATGCAAAGCGATATAACCTATTTCATCCTCTGACAGGTCATAACCGGTCAATTCGTGAATTTTATTGGAAACCTCTACGGCACATTCAAATATTAACGGGCAGGTGTTTTTAATTTGATTTACTAAAGGATTTTTTATTTTGTACCCATTGCGCAGTCTGACTAACATATTTTTGATATGCAATGTGAATTTTATAATAAAATCAGCATTATCCATATCCACAAAATACGTATTTTTCAAAATGTCGCTTAACTGATTCACAATATTAACACATTCACTTCCAACCATATGTTCCAGGTTTTCTTTGTTTATGGCATTTAAATCCATTTTCATTAAATGGCTCAAGAGAATGATTGTAAGTTCTTCTAATTCTGTTATGCTGTATTTAACTCCAAAATGCGTTTCAATTTCCGTTGCAATATTACGGGCCAGCTCCTGTTCACGAATACCGATGCGATTATCTTCCTTTTTTTCTTTTTCAAAGGTTTTTTCTTTTTTCATACGGTCTATTCCGATTACTATATCCAGTATTAAATTAACTAAAGCGTATTCATTGATGAAATAATGGTATTCCTCACACCCGGTCTCAATAATCTTTTGCAGCAGTTCCAGATCATACAGGGGATAGATATTTTTAATAACATCAATGCTCATGACATGATCGGTGAATTCTTCATACAAAATATTGCTTAATGCTTTTCTTTTATCCAGCTCCTTTCCTTCTACCGCCACAAATTCATTTGTGGCGGTCAGATACAGATCGTACTCTAAAAATTTCCTGCGTACTTTGTACATATCCTTTTTTATGGTTTCAAAACTAACGTAAATCTCATCTGCAATCTCATATAAATCTGTCTTACTCCCCTGATCAGCATCATTTGATAAAATACGGATTATAATATAATTGATTCGTTCCTGAGAATTCTGCGGAATATTTCTCCCCTTCGTTTGAATGAAAGCCTGTCCTCTTTTTAAATCAATCTGATATCCTTTTCTGGAAGAATGAATCAGATCCTTCTCAAAGCTGTTAATTTCCGAAATGTAATTTTTTATACTTCGTTCAGAGACTCCCATTACATTGGCCAAATAACCGGCATTCATCCATTCTTCATTTGACAGCATAATTTTAATTAGTCTCCTGCAATTATCCTTCATTTTTATTACCTTTCTTCCACTAATTTTGCTTCCTGTTCAAAATTCCGATCGCTGTGGGAACGAACACAATCCGGCGTTTTGCCTACAGAGTTTCACCATTTGTTTCTATTACTCTTTTATACCACTGAAAGCTGTCTTTTGGAATTCTTTTTCCCGAACCTTTTCCGTAATCATCTAAGTCAACATAGATGAATCCGTAGCGTTTACTCATTTCAGAAGAAGAACAGCTTACAATATCAAGCGGTCCCCATGCATAGTACCCTCTTAAGTCCACACCGTCTTTGATCGCTTCCTTCATCTGCTCAATATGGGTTTTATAATACTCCGTTCTATATGGATCATGTATTTTCCCCTCTTCTCCCAGCTGGTCATACAGGCCAATCCCGTTCTCCGTAATGTAAATTGGTTTCTGATAACGATCATAGAATTCATTGAGCAGGGTCCTGAGTCCGATGGGATCAATGGACCAGCCCCAGGGATTTGCAGGCAATTCCGGATTTCTGTATACGCTGTTTCCATCTTCAAAGCTCTCTTTGCTGCAGAGTCTTGTATAATAATAAGAGAATGAAAAGAAATCAGCAGTATTCTTTAATACATCTTCTTCATCTGAAGACAATTCAATATGCAGGTTTAAATCTGAAAAATAACGGATTGCATATCCGGGTATATAACCTCTTAATAATACATCACCATAAAAATATTCCATTTGGTTATGACGTAAGGTTGCAAATACATCTTCGGGCTTTGAAGAAGCCGCATATGCCGGTCCGCCGCAAAGCATCATACCGATCTGTACATCAGGATAATTTTTATGAGAATATTTTGTGATCTGGGCACAGGAGACCATTTCATTTACAACTGCCTGATATTTAGCTTCTGTAACATGATCCACCGCATCTTCCGGAACTCCAAGGTGGTTAAAGCTTTCATGTAAAATTAAATTAATCTGATTTACAATAATCCAGTATTTCACTTTTTCATGATATCGATCCAAAATAACTTTCCCGTATCTTGTAAAGAAATCAATCACTTCTTTGGAATACCAGCCCTTGTAATTCTGAGTTAAATATAATGGCATTTCATAATGAGACATGGTTACCATCGGAACCATACCGTTTTTAATCACTTCATCAAATAAGGCATCATAAAATCTAAGACCTGCCTCGTTCGGTTCTGTTTCATCACCCTTTGGGAAAATTCTGGCCCAGTTAATGGAGGTACGGTATGTTTTCATCCCAAGACCGTTTTTTCCCAGTATTTTTAAATCTTCTTTATACGTATGGTAAAAATCAATTCCTCTGCGTTTAGGAAAAACTCTTGTGCTGCTTTTAACCGCCTCTTCAATAAAGGAAGAGGTTACTTCCTCGTTGTATTTATTCTTAATATCAATATCATCTCTGAATTCATTGATGTCTGCAACACATAATCCTTTTCCATCTTCCAGATAGGCGCCTTCCATCTGATTTGCTGCGAATGCGCCGCCCCACAGAAAATCTTTTGGAAAACCATTTGCCACCTTTCTCATTGCAAATCTCCTTTCCTGCTATTCTATTAAAAATTCATTTATTTTCAAGCGCTTCTAACCGTTTATTAACCGCCTCCATAACTTTAATCAATTGCTTTGCAATATTGATTTCGCTATAAATCGTCATCAGGGTATCCTGGGCATGAGCAAACAATAATGTATATTCTGTTTTGTCTCCTCTTGTCTCTCCCTGTATAGCGTCTGTCTGCACCTTATGTGCTTCTGTAATAAACTTACTTGCATCCTTCATCAGTTCTTTTGCTTTTTCCACATCGAATTCTGCCAGGGCATCCAAAGCTTTTTTATTACAGACTCTTGCATCGCCGGCGTTCATAATAATCTTCATAGCATTTTCTAAGATTTGTTCGTTCATAGATCATTTGTCTCCATTCATGATTCTGTTCCGTTTTTTTCTGCTTCTGTCTCCTGTTTGTCGTATGCCCGAAAGAATGGATACCAAATTACAGATGCTGCGGTAACTGAAATAATAAGGAATATTATTGCTTTTAATGAACCGGTTGAAATCCATGTTGAAATGGGATATGGGCAGTACCATAATTCGAACTGAATTCTGGGCATCGGTGCAAATGCCAGAACTTTTACAAAAAACCAGGTTAACAGCGGAATTACAAATCCAATGATCCACATAGGCAGCATCAGAAGCGGGTTCCATGCAATACAGCCAAATACAACCGGCTCATTGATATTAAAGATACCAGGCAGCAGACAGGCTTTCCCCAGCGCGCTTAACCGTTTTGACTTTGCACGGATCAGCATAACTACAAGCGGCAATGTACAGGCAACTCCGCCCACCCACATGTAAGTGCAGTAAACCAGTCCTTCCGTATAAATATTCATGGAAGAAACGGTTGCGGTTCCTGCCGCTACCATTGCTAAGTTGGCTGTGATACCGGCAAGTCTGACCGGCTGTCCTACAGGTGTTAAGACCCATGTTGAAATTCCCATGGAATAAATAAAGCAGCTTATGAAGCACATAAAGGTAAAACCATACCAGGTGTTTAAGAAACCTTGTAACGGCATGAAAATATCTACAATGATCTGATACAGGTTGACATTTTTAATTAACACTACGATCCATCCAAAGCAGACAATAATTGCTATTGGTAACATCTGGTCAAACCATGTTCTTACAAAATCCGGAATCGCCGAATCCTGCTTAAAGAAACTGAATTTAGCAAATAATGCAAATACAAGGGAGGTAATTACGCCTGTAATCATTGCTACGAACATACCTCCCGCACCAAGTGCAGATGATCCAAATCCTGCTGTTCCTTCTGCTTCAACTACCGGAGTCACACAAATTAAAAAGAAAATCAAACCTGTTAAGCCTGCTATCAGTCTTTGTTTGCGCAGTTTCTTTTTTTCACAATAATTGAAAGGTACTAAGAAGGCTACAAAGAGTGACAATTTACTCATAGTCCATCCAAACGGAGTCCAGAAACTTGGTAACCCAGGAATATAATCATTCAAAATTGCCAAACAGCAGAACACCGAACCAAGTAAGATAAATGGCAATGTCTGCATAATGGAATCTTTTAAAATAACAACCCAGCTGTTATGACTTATTTTGTTCATCTTAGGTGCAAAGCTGCTCTCCAGCCAATTAATTAACTTATCCATCATTCATTCCTCCGCTCATTTTATTCGTATAGTGATAAAATGTGTTCTATTGCTTTTGTACCATCTAATCTGGAATAATATTCCGGTTTCATCAGTGCAATTTTAACTGGATATTCGTGAGTATATTCCTCCAGATCATCCATAACATACTCAAGATGTGGTCCCACCATAATTAAATCAACATCTTCAATGTAGTTATCAATTTCAGAATCACTTCTTGCCTGCACTTCCATTTCCATTCCCTTTTCTTTTGCAGCCTTTCTGATATTCGCCGCCATGAATCCACTGGAAGCTCCTGAACCACACACCAAAAGAACTCTTAACTTTTTCATTTCTTAGTTCCTCCTTTCTACTGGTTAAGTTGATTATAGCTGACTGCCCAGCCGATTTCGAATAAATATTTGCACCTTTACTGTGCAAATATTTACTTGTTCGTTGCAGTAAACCTTGACAATCTCACATATGTTCACTATACTAAAACCGATAAAAGGGAGTAGCTTACGCCATTTGGCGTTTTGCGTATACGACAGTCCCGTTTCCACTGCCAAAAGGCGGGAAACCGGTACGCATATAATTAGCGAGACTTTTATTGCATATAACATGCAATAAAAGTCTCGCTTTCTGTTTAAAGGCTGCTTCTCTTATAAAAAAAGAAAGAGGAAACAAAATGATGTACTTATGGTTAATTCTAGGTTTTGTGTTACTAATTAAAGGAGCCGATTACTTTGTTGAAGCCAGCTCTTCCATTGCGAAAACACTAAGAGTTCCCCAGATTATAATCGGTCTTACCATCGTGGCCTTTGGAACCAGTGCTCCGGAGCTGGCCGTCAGTACGACTGCAGCTCTATCCGGTAACAATGATATCGCCATCGGAAATGTAGTCGGCTCCAATATTTTTAATCTTTTAGTCGTTCTTGGCGCCTGCGGAATAATCCGGCCATTCGGCGTCCGGCTGCGGTGGGACTACGCTGCCAGCGTTGGCGTCACCGTAATTTTATTCATTATGATGCTTTTCAATCTTGATATTACAAGAACAGAAGCAATCATACTGCTTTGCCTGTTTTCCGTATTCGTGGGCCTTACCATCCGTGACGCAATAATTAACCGGACATGCGCGGAAGAAGGAGATAAGCCCCTTCCCCTGTGGCTTGCCGCAGTATTTATTATCGGAGGACTTTCCGCCATCATCTGGGGCGGTAATCTGGTTGTAGAAAATGCCAGTGCTATCGCAGCCACCTTTGGACTCAGCCAAAACCTGATCGGCCTCACCATCGTAGCCATGGGAACCTCACTGCCGGAGCTGGTAACTTCCATTGTCGCCTCCAGAAAAGGTGAAAACGGACTGGCACTTGGCAATGTCATCGGTTCCAATATTTTTAACATCCTTATGGTATTAGGAGCTTCCTCCGCCATCAGCCCAATAAAGGTCAATCCGCTCTCCCTTTATGACACCGCTTTTCTCATTGGTGCAAGTATCATCACCTGGATCTGGTGCAAAAGCAAAAAGCAGCTGAACCGGGCAGAATGTGCTTTCATGATAATTTTATACGTTTTGTATATGATCTATATTATTATCAGATAGTTCTACTCCATAGGTGCACGGTAAAATTTCCCATAAAACTGCTGTGTCTTAAACATATTCACAATCACATGGTCATCCACTTCATGAAACAATGCGATGATATCTGTTACTTCATAGGAGGACACTACTGTATGGAGAAGATACATCTTCTTCCTGCTGTAGCCGCCCACTGCATCCACACAGGAGATGCCATGGCGGAAGTCCTTCACATATTTTGCCGCAAGCTCCGGCCCTTTTGCTGTGGTAATCTGAAGTGTGACACGTTCATAACGGTGATGGAAGGTAGATATGACCTTCGTCGACACAAACTGAAACAGGATAGAATATCCAGCATAATCCCAGCCGAATATGGCCCCGAAAACACACAACAGGATTACATTCCCCACAAATACATAGGTCCAAATGGAATTGCCTGTTTTATTGGAAACATAAAGAGCGATGAAATCTGTACCGCCGGTGGATGCGTTTCCCCGAAGGGCCAGTACAATGGCAAATCCGTAAAGCACCCCGCCATAGATCACATTTAATATGCTGTCTCCAAATATGGGTGTAAAATCTAATATTCTTAAAAATAAACTGGCTAAAAGTACCTGCAGGAGAGAGAAAAAAGTAAACCGTTTGCTGATGCTCCTGCTGCAGGCCCACGCAACCGGAAGATTTAATACCACCATACCCAGTGAGGTTGATATATTAAATCCAAACAATGATGTAACACGGTCTATTAAAATAGCAATTCCCGTAAATCCTCCTGATAATAACCCTGCCGGCCTGATAAAGGCCTGAATCACATAAGTCTGTAATAATGCTGATACGAAAACTGCCAATGCAGTCATTACATTCCGGACCCGCTTATCTCTCCTCAGTTCTTTCCACATAGAATTCCTCCTTATCACATCACATATTATATGTAAGATCCTTTCTCCTATCAACGCTTTTTATAAAAAAATTAGAGGACTGCCCTTCCCCCACAGAAGGCAATCCTCTGTCACGATCTAAAACCGTCACACTATGTAGTTTTGCGTTTTGACATCCCCACGTCAAAACACCGCACGCAAGGCACCCCTTGTGCTTCTCACATGGACGATAATACCATCTTTTAGCTCATAAGTCAATATTTTTAGTGTATTTTGCCAAAAATCAACAGGATTCGACCACATATCCCTGCATATTTTCCAATAAAAAAATTAAAAAAGTACATTTTCACCATACAGAATTAATAAAACATATTTTTTATAAAAATGCGCATACTTTCTATTACCAATGCAAGGAGACCATTACCATGGAATTTACAACGAATCTTTCTGATACTATGAATCACTTAAATAAGAAACTGGATGTAACGGGGAACTTTGATCTGGTTTACCGTACGTTCTATGTTGCAGACAAAGAAGCATGCCTTTACTACATCGAAGGCTTTACAAGAGGAAACGTATGGCAGAAATTAATGGAGGACTTCGCGTCCATTACGCCTGAAAACATGCCCTCCGACGCTCATGAATTCTCGAAAAAGAATCTGCCTTACAGCCAGGTAGGACTTGTAAAGGATGACGAAGCGATGATCAAACAGCTTCTTGCAGGAATTTCCTGCCTGTTTATTGACGGGTATGATAAATGCTTTACCCTTGACTGCAGAACCTATCCGGCAAGAGGTGTATCGGAACCGGAAAAAGACAAGGTCCTGCGCGGGTCCAGAGACGGATTTGTGGAAACGCTTACCTCTAATACCGCCTTAATCCGAAGGAGAATCCGGGATCCCAAGCTTACGATTGAAATTATGAATACAGGAGAAAGTTCCCACACGGATATTGCCATCTGTTATTTTAAGGGACGGGTGGATGAAAAACTTCTCGCCATGATAAAAGAGCGGATTAAGAGGCTGAAAGTAGACGCCCTTACCATGAACCAGGAAAGCCTGGCAGAATGTATTTATCCCCATAAATGGTACAACCCCTTTCCTAAATTCAAGTATTCAGAGCGTCCGGATACTGCAGCGGCATCCGTGCTGGAGGGAAATATCATTATTATGGTAGATAACTCCCCTTCCGCCATGATTCTCCCCTCCTCTGTTTTTGATATCATAGAGGAGGCCGATGATTATTATTTCCCTCCCATTACCGGAACCTATCTGCGGCTGTCACGGCTCATTATATCCATCTTAACCTTGTATTTAACGCCCTTTTGGCTGCTGTTTATGCAGAATCCGGAAATGATTCCCGATTGGCTGCGTTTTATCCGTTTATCGGAAGAACCCCAGGTTCCTCTTATATTCCAGCTTCTGATTCTGGAATTTGCCATTGACGGACTGCGGCTGGCGGCTGTCAATACCCCCAGCATGCTGACCACCCCTTTAAGTGTGATTGCCGGTATTGTACTGGGTGAATATTCCGTGAAAACCGGCTGGTTTAACAGTGAAACCATGCTATATATGGCCTTTGTAACTGTAGCAAATTATTCCCAGTCCAGCTTTGAACTGGGTTATGCATTTAAATTCATTCGTATGATTCTCTTAATTTTAACCGCTCTTCTAAATGTATGGGGCTTTATAATCGGCTTTATTTTGTCTATATGCGCCGTTGTATTTAATAAAACAATCGCAGGTAAAAGCTATATCTATCCTCTGATTCCCCTGCATCTATCAGAGCTGAAAAAAAGGTTATTCCGGGGACGCCTTCCTCACAAAGTAAAATAAAGTTTAAAAAAGCAGACGGAACAAATGTAACTTCTTCCGTCTGCTTTCTATTATTCATCAATACTGTAGTTGGGTGCTTCTTTTGTAATATGAATGTCGTGAGGATGGCTCTCTTTTAAGGAAGCTGCCGAAATCTTAACAAATCTGCCTGTCTCCTGGAGAGTCTTAATATCCTTTGCTCCGCAGTATCCCATACCGGAACGGAGACCGCCAAGCATCTGGAATACGGTGTCTTCCACCATGCCCTTATATGCCACACGGCCTTCTACACCTTCCGGAACCAGCTTTTTCGCATCAGTCTGGAAATAGCGGTCCTTACTGCCGTTCTCCATGGCAGCGATGGAGCCCATGCCGCGGTATACCTTATATTTTCTTCCCTGGTACAGTTCAAAGGTTCCAGGGCTTTCATCACAGCCTGCAAACATGCTTCCCATCATACATACGCTTCCGCCTGCTGCAATCGCCTTTGTTAAGTCTCCTGAGTATTTGATTCCTCCGTCTGCAATGATGGGAACACCATGTTTCCTGGCTACGCTGTAGCAGTCCATAACTGCTGAAATCTGCGGTACACCGATTCCTGCAACTACACGGGTGGTGCAGATGGAACCAGGTCCGATTCCTACCTTCACTGCATCAACTCCCGCTTCGATAAGTGCCTTAGTCGCATCGCCAGTAGCTACATTACCGGCAATTACGGAGAGACTCGGATATGCTTCCTTAATCAATCTGACACAGCGAATTACATTCTCAGAATGACCGTGAGCAGAATCAAGCACTACCGCATCTACCTTCGCTTCAACAAGGGCTCCCACCCGGTCAAGAACATTGGCGGTAATTCCCACAGCCGCTCCGCACAGAAGTCTTCCCTGTCCATCCTTTGCTGACAAAGGATATTTGATTTGCTTCTCAATATCTTTAATGGTAATAAGACCCTTTAAGTTAAACTCTTCATCTACGATCGGAAGCTTTTCCACTCTTGCCTTTGCCAGAATCTGCTTAGCCTCCATAAGAGTGATTCCTTCTCTTGCTGTTACAAGATTCTTAGAAGTCATGCTCTCTTTGATCTTTCTGCTGAAGTCCTCTTCGAACTTCAAATCACGGTTGGTGATAATCCCGACTAATTTTTTTCCCTCTGTAATCGGTACACCGGAGATACGGAACTTAGCCATCAGTTCGTCCGCATCTTTTAATGTATGTTCCGGGGAAAGATAGAATGGATCCGTTATGACGCCGTTTTCAGACCTCTTAACCTTATCAACCTCTTCTGCCTGCTCTTCAATCGACATGTTCTTGTGAATAATGCCGATGCCACCCTGTCTTGCCATGGCAATTGCCATGCGGTGTTCGGTTACGGTGTCCATTCCTGCACTCATAAGTGGAATGTTCAGCTTGATGGTTTTTGTAAGGTTGGTCGATAAATCAACCTGATTCGGAATTACGTCTGAATAGGCCGGAACTAACAGCACATCATCAAATGTAATGCCTTCGCCAAT